>NZ_JAMYMP010000006.1:0-259471 GCF_040318615.1 Mesorhizobium sp. M1078 | reverse complement strand
CGGATTGTTATATTTGTAATCTGGAGTTAATTTGGGGTATTGGCTAATTCTAGCGCTTGAAATTACACACTCAATCTATAATTTTTATTATTTTATCTATAACCAACCGTTATATACTAAGGCGGTTCGTTGCTCCTAGGTTGGCGTGATCCGCTTCCCGGGTAGCGTTGTCAGGGAAAGGTGCGCGGGGATGGAGCTTCTGCAGAGCGACCTCAAGCTCCGTCAGTTGAAGGTCTTCCGGGAAGTGTTGCGGGCCGGTTCGACACGGCGAGCAGCGGTTGCGCTCGGGATAAGCCAGCCGGCCGTCAGTCAACATGTGAAGCAGCTCGAGACCACGCTCGGCATCACACTGTTCAAGCGATCAGCCAACCGCATCGTCCCCTTGCAGGAAGCCTGGGAACTCCTGCGAAACGTGGAACTTGCCCTGACGTCCCTGGATCGGCTGGAAGCGTCGATCTTCGCAATGAAGAACGAGGAAAAGCAACGGATCGCGATTGCCGCGCCTTCTGTTTTCGGTTTCGTGACCTTGCCCAAGGTCGTGGCGATCATCCACTCAAAGACCGCTTCGAATGTCCGGTCGATTTCTGGAAGCTACGAGCAGATCGGCGAACACATCCTGGCCGGCCGTGCCGATCTCGGCATCTCGAGACTGCCGCTGGATCCACGTCTGTTTGAGTGGGCGCCGCTTGGGTCGGCTCGCAACGTATGCATCTTCCATCCCGACCACCGCTTTTCGAAACAGACCTGTATCGAGGCGCAAGACCTGGCAGGCGAGACGATCGTCGATATCGATCCCCAGTTCGCCGCTCATCAAATGAACTTCAACGCCTTGCGCTTCGCCGGCGTTGAGCCAGACATACTGGTGGAATTCGATTGCAACGGTCACGAAGCCGGATACGTCTCGGCTGGCCTGGGCATTTCGATCACAAACGAGATCATCGCGCGTGAGTACGCGGCGTTTCAGCTGGGAGTAAGGCCAGTAGAACCGTCCGCGCTCTATCACTACGTTGCGATTTGGCAGAGGGGCAGGACCTTTTCCAACGCGTTGAATGTATCTCTCGAGGCCACAATCGCTGCGTTTTCGAATATGCCGACTACGAGAGGGTGAATATCTCGTGAGGGATGGTGGCCTGCGATACTGCGTCTCCGGCTTCCCCGGGGTCCTTTTCACTGCTGGAGATGGTGACGTGTCCGCCGGAGCTTACCGCCTGGCTTCTGGTTAGGCGCGCTTGAACGGTGACGTCTGTCAGGACCACCTGATAACGGCGCGATTACAAAGGAACGCCAGCAGGTGTTGGAAAATGGCGGCGATTAAGGCTGCCCTGTTGCTCCTGCTTGCCCGCGAGGTCCTCACTTATTGGATTTCTTTGGATATTGGCTCGAGGAACAAGAGATAGGACCGATTAGGATCGGAGCCTGCGGGCCACCCGAGGATCACCGACTGCATCTGAGGTATTCTCTTGGCAGCGATACTCTTCACTTATTCGTAGACCAGCACATAAGTATTGCCGACACTATCGTTCAATGGATTTGCGGCCGCCGTCAGTCGATTACTAGCGCATTCAACACAGGAGATATGCCATGCGCGATCAAGGGCTTAGCAATTCACGTGTCGCAGCAATCATCAAAACGAAGAACGAAGTCAGCGTCAATCAGGCGCGGTGGATACTCATTCCGCTGTTCGGATTGTGGATCTTGGTTCCCGCTGCGGGCATGATCCTCGGGTGAAGAAATGACCCCGGCTGTGAGTGCAGCCAGGGCGCTGGAGAAAGTCCGATCCGAACTGCACGCACTACTCGGATCATGAGCCTGTGCTGCTCTGACCGCATCGATTGCGCACGAGGTACACCAGCGGGTTTCAGGCATTATCGCCAATGCCGGCACCTGCCTCGGGCATTGGCGGCTGATCGACAAAACGTCGATGGAGCGCTGGGAATTGCGCGGCGTTCCATTCGGGACGGCAATCGGGCGGCGAGGTGGGCGTCGGTACAAAAGTATTGCCGATACCAACGTGCAATAGCATCCAAAAGATTGCGTAGGTCATCTCCATATCACTTCTGACCCTCGTCAGATGTACCTTTGGACGCCCATCGTCATTGGGACGATGGCGAAAACAAGAGAGGTCTACACCATGAACATCAAAGCGATTGGTCTCGGTGCATTTGCACTTTTTTGTGTCGGCAGCACAGCCCTCGCCGGCGCACTCGACGTGGTCGACAACATCGGGCCATTCTACACTGACGCCTCGATGAAGGCCCTGAAGCCTATGCCTGAGTTCAAGGCGGTCTTCATGGCCAAGCCGAAGCCCATGCGCGAAATGATCATGCGCGAATGCAACGACGCGGCGATGAGCAAGCCCTACGCCGAGTTCTGCGCCAACGTGAATGCCCTCGGCGGGATGAAATAGTCCCCGTCATTGCCCCCGCGAACGGCGCCTAAAATGATGGCGGGCAAGCCCGCCATCAATTTTCCGCGCGGAAGACCACAATCAAACCATGGAGGGAGTTCGCGCATGAAGACGAACCTCTTGTTGGCCTCGTTCCTACTCATCACTTCGATTGGGCTGCCGAATGGCAGTTTTGGGGCCGACGCTATGGGACTATCGATGAGTTCCAAAGGATCGCAGGGCTCATCCGTCCAGGGCTCGATTTTCGGCTGGTTTGCCGGCCAATCGGAGTTGGCGTCAATCACGCAAGCCGAAGAGTGGCTCAATTCGCCACCACTGACGCCGACGGCACTCCGTGGAAAAGTCGTCCTTGTCAGTTTCTGGACTTACACCTGTATCAACTGGATGCGCGCACAGCCCTATCTCCGCGCTTGGTCGGAAAAATACCGAAACCAGGGGTTGGTCGTGATCGGCGTCCACTCGCCGGAGTTCCGGTTTGAGAAGAACATCGACAACGTCCGCCGAGAGGTGAAAGCGCTGGGGGTCGACTATCCCGTCGCCGTCGACAGCAAGGGAGCGATCTGGAGCGCTTTCAACAACAACTTCTGGCCGGCATTCTATTTCATCGATGCTCAAGGGCGAGTGCGTGATCAGCATTTCGGTGAAGGATCCTACAACGAGTCCGAGAAGATCATTCAGCGATTGCTGGCAGAGGGTGGCAACGAGGTCGGAGGCAGTGATCTGGTGTCGGTCGATGCGCGCGGCCTCGAAGCCGCAGCCGACAAAGCCAACCTGAAGTCTCGGGAAAATTATGTTGGCTATGAACGTACCCAAGGCTTTGCGTCCCTTGGCGGAGTAATTCGCAACAAGCCGCATCTCTTCGAAGCGCCGGCACAGTTGCGCCCGAACGAATGGGCGCTTACGGGCGACTGGATCATGGGAAGCGACGGCGTGTCGGCGAAAAGGGCCAATGGCCGCATAACGTACCGCTTTCACGCCCGCGATCTGCATCTTGTTATGGGGCCGGCATCGCCGGGATCGTCCGTAGAGTTCCGCGTCCTTGTCGATGGTCACCCACCAGGCGGATCTCACGGACTTGACGTTGATGAACACGGCAACGGAACGGTAAGCGAACAACGCCTGTTCCAGCTTATCCGACAACTAGGGCCGATCGTAGATCGCCAATTCGACATCGAATTTTTTGGCCCCGGCGTCGAGGTATTCTGCTTCACGTTTGGCTGATTACCAAGCTGTCGCCGATCCCCGCGACCTCCTTGATCGAGCCGAGCAAAAGCGGGATTACCAGTGGACGCTCCATTCTCTCAATTGGGCGCGGAAATTCCTTCTTTTCATCATCTTGAATAACAGCTGTCTAGAGGCGTCAAAGCTAACGCTGGCTCATTCAACCATAACCTTATCCGCGATATTTAGGGCAGAGCATCAGGAAAGCTGGTGCCGCGAATATGCCGCCTGTGGCGCCCGGGCGTAGCGGCTCCGAAGCCGCCGATTATAAGTATTCTCGCCCTGTGGCTGCCGATTCTGCGATTAAGAATTGGATGAATAGGCATGGGGGAGAAAGGCCGCTATTCTAAGCCTCGTTCACCTTCGATGCAGGAATAACGAGATCACGGAGTAGGAAAATCGCATGCTATGCGACAAGGCGCCCATCCCCTGCCCGATGGATGGTGAATAGAGTTGTGGTGTCATGAGCCAAACCCACACACTACAACCGTCATCTATCCGCTTCCCGGTGCAACCGCGGCTGGTACCGGCGATCAAGGCGGCGCGTTATCTGCACCTGACGCTGCGGGAATTCATGGAATTGCTGCCCTCGTTGCAGGATCAAGGCTTTCCCAAGTCCTGCCCAATTACCGGCAACTACGACCTGGTTGCGATCGACTCCTGGCTCGATCGACGCTCGGGTCTTGCAGGATCGGGATCCGGCGGGCAGTCTAGCATTGACATTGCAAGAGCGAGGCTGGCGACCCTTGGGTAAGATCAAGTTGAAGCACTACGTCATCCGTAAGGGCAGGTACGGCTACTGGCTGCCGACGCCGAAGATGGTCGAAGCTGGCTTCAGATGCATTTCCTGTGGAATCGACGGGCCTGAGGCTTGGACGATAGCCAGGGAGTGGGAAGACCGCTGGCAGGAACTCCGCAAGGGCAGGGAGCCGTCGCGCCTGCATGTATGGCCAAAGGATTCCATCGGAGACGCCTTTGCACGCTATCGCCGCATGGATGCATGGAAGCGCAAGCCACCGCGCACCCGCGAGGATTGGGAACGCGGCTGGACCTTCATCGAGCCGTACTTCGCCGACCTGCCGCCAGCCGACATCACCCTCGAGCTGCTCGACGACTGGTATGGCCGTCTGCTCCGGGTCAAAGGTGTCGACATCGCCTACCGTGCCGTAAAGACGTGGCGTTCGCTCTATAATGTCATGGCCGGCATGAAGCTATGCCCGCCCGGCTCCGACCCATCGCAGGCGATCCGCCGCCAGACGCCACCACCGCGCCACCAGACCTGGACGGCAGGCGAGGCGGTGCGCATGGTCAAGGGCGCCTGGCGCGCCGGCTACCGCGGACTGGCCTGCGTCATCGCCGTTGCGTGGGACACGAGCTTCTCACCCGTCGACGTACGCACGCTCACACCGGCGCAGGCAATGCAGACAGCACAGGAATGGGGTTTTCTGATTGCACGCAGCAAGAGTGGCGAGGCGGCTTTCGGCACGCTGTCGTCACGCACGCAGCGCCTGGTGCTGGCCTATGTCGAATCACTAGGCGTCACCCTGCTTGACGATGCGCCGATCTTTCGCTCGCGCGGTTTCGCGCCGGGCCCGAAGGGCGGCCGGCCGCGCGCCGGCGTGCCTTACACCAAGGATTCTCTGGTCGACGACTTTGCCGATCTGCGCACGCTGGTGTTCGGGACATCGGAGAAGCGGCGGCTGATGGACATGCGGCGTTCCGGCGCGGTCGAGGCAAATGCCGGAGGCGCGTCGGTCGAGGCAATCTCGGCCAAGATGGGCAATTCGATCGACGGGAACAAGGCGCTGCAGAAGACCTATATGCCGGTCAATCTGGCCGCCGTCCGCTCAGCTGACGCCAGCCGCCGCAAGGGCAGAAAGCTGCTTGGCCTGGAACGGAACGAATACAGAAAGTTGAAACTCTCCGCAGAATGAGAGTTGAAACTTTTCAAGGGGCGGTAGCTAACCCCTTGAAATTAATGGCGCGAGTGACGGGGCTCGAACCCGCGACCTCCGGCGTGACAGGCCGGCACTCTAACCAACTGAGCTACACCCGCGCATTGGACGAGCACGTGTCAGCCGTGTTCGTCGTTGGGGCGGTGGATAAGGGGTTCGCCACCGGGTGTCAAGCGCAGCTGGACAGCATATACGCATCAGGAGAAGGTTTTTTGACAGGCGGCACTTTGCCCGCGAAAACCACTGTGCGGCTAAGCTAGCAGCTGCTCATTTGGCCTTGCGAAGTCGGTTGCGACCGCTTAAAGGTCCGGCCGGAGCGGGCGATTAGCTCAGTTGGTAGAGCGCTTCGTTTACACCGAAGATGTCGGCGGTTCGAGCCCGTCATCGCCCACCAAGATCCCGGATTCCGGGCGCGGCCTCAAAGAGCCGCACCCCCTTTCATGCCGGCACCAGTCTACTTCCTGATGTAGCAGGTCTTCTTCGCACGGGGAGCGGGATCTTCGTCAAAGGCATCGTTGCCGCAGCGCACGCCGTTCCTGAATACGCCCTGGACGTACTGGCCACGCGCCCCGTATCTCACCACTTTGCGGCCACGGAACTCGCAGAACCGCCCCTCCGAGGCGCAGGCCACCCATCTGCCGCGGCCCTGGCCGTAATCATTATCGCCGTAATTGTCATCATTGCCGTAATTGTCGTCGTCGTTGTCACCATAATCATTACCGCTATCGCGCCTCGCAATATAGCAGGCCTTGTCGCGGCCGGGCGCCGGGTCGCCGAAGACGCGATTCGAGCAAGGCACGGAACGACGATCGAAGAAGCGGGAGGTGGTCTGGCCGCGCGCGCCGTAGACCACTTCCGAGGGGTAGGGCAGGCGGCACGTGCCGCCTTCATCGGCGCATTTCTGCATGCGCTGGGCCGACGCGGTGGCGGGGAAAAGGATAGAAACTGACGAGGCCAGGCCGACCAGGCAAATGAATGTAAACGTCATCCGGATCAAAGCAGTGAAGGTTTTTGACATGATTTTGTCTCCCGTTCGATTCGACCAGCATGGTACAGCTGCCTTGTTAAATGCACGATGAATGAAAGCCCTCGCGGAGGCAGCACAATGATCGACCATCCACGGCGGCTGATGTTACAGCTGCTATTGGCATTGGCAATCTCTGGTATTGGGCGCTTCGCCTATGCGGGGAATGTGGGCGACGGCGTCGACCAGCCCGCCGCCAAGGCAGCCTTGCTCAAGGCCTATCCCGGCCTTTTCACCATTTCGGGCAATGTCCTGACCTGGACCGACGGCACCACCATGGTGTGGAACGACGGCAAGGCGCGCGACGCCGACGCGCTGCTGGAGAGCCCTGACATCGAAGACATGTTTCGCTACGTCTATCCCGGAGCAGCGGAGGGCGCCCCGGTCCCGGCGGAGGATTTCGACCCCGGCCGCATCCGCAACGAACCTTTCTTCGAGAAGCTTTACGGGGCAAGTGCCGCCGAGGTGGGCAAGCACATCGCCAACGTCAAATGGTTGCCGAAGCTCGGCAAGAAGACCGTGCAGGTCACCAGGATTTTCGGCATCAACGACCGGCTGGGCAAGGTCTCCGCTGCGCTTGAGGCGATGCCCGCGGAGCTGAGCCGTTACGGGCTCAAGCCCGGCGGCGGCTTTGTCTGGCGGCCGATCGCCGGCACCGACCGGTTGAGCGTTCACTCGTTCGGAGCGGCCTTCGATATCAATGTCGGCTTCTCCGACTATTGGTACAACAACAGGAACAAAACCAACCCGAAGGCCCACATTCCCTTCAAGAACCGGATTCCGCTGGAAATCGTGGAATTGTTCGAGAAAAACGGCTTCATCTGGGGCGGGCGCTGGTATCACTACGACACCATGCACTTCGAGTACCGGCCTGAGTTGCTGCTGTACAAGAAATCCGGCTGATCACGGCGGCAGCAGCCGGAAATCCTTGCCTTCGGGGAGCAACTGGCCGCCGTCGACGACGATGGTGGTGCCGGTGATGTAGCTGGCATCGTCGGAGGCGAGGAACAGGAAGGCGTTGGCGACGTCGCGCGGACTGCCGAGGCGTCCGAGCGGGATCGAATCCTCCATGTTCTTGATGTAGGCGGCGCCGCGATGCAGCTCGATCGCTTCGGTCAGGATGTTGCCGGGCTCGACGCCGTTGACGGTGATGCCGTAGCCCGAAAATTCCAGCGCCGCCGAGCGGATGAAGCCGTTGATGCCGGCCTTGCTGGCGGCATAGTGGCCGTGGCCGGGGCT
Organism: Mesorhizobium sp. M1078; assembly: GCF_040318615.1. Classification (NCBI taxonomy): domain Bacteria; kingdom Pseudomonadati; phylum Pseudomonadota; class Alphaproteobacteria; order Hyphomicrobiales; family Phyllobacteriaceae; genus Mesorhizobium; species Mesorhizobium sp. M1078. Next base: position 251,625 of record NZ_JAMYMP010000006.1, on the reverse strand, counting down.
GGTGACGTGCGGACCGGTGATCGACGAGGTGTAGAGCATGCGCCCGTAACCTTGCACCTTCATCGGCGCCAGCGCCGCCAGCGTGGCGTTGAACGTGCCGCGCAGATTGACCGCCATCACCCGGTCCCAGTCGTCCGGGCTGGTGTTTTCGATCAGCTGCCAGGGATAGATGCCGGCATTCTGCACGACGATGTCGAGGCGGCCATGGCGGCTCAGCGCCAGCGCCACCGCAGCTTCTGCATCGGCCATTTGCGAGATGTCGGTGCGAATGAAATCCGCGCCGAGCTCGTCCGCGGTCGCCTGGCCGGCTTCGGCCTCGCTGTCGGCCAGGACCAGCCTTGCGCCTTCCTCGGCAAAGCGCAGCGCAATGCCCTTGCCGATGCCGCGCGCGCTGCCGACGATAAGCGCGACCTTGTCTTGCAGCCGTCCGGTCATGTGAGCTGTCCTGTCATGCGAGTCTTTGGCGAATGGTTTGCTTGAAGGCGTCGAGCAGCACGGCGGCGAGCACCAGCAGGCCATGGATCACCTGGGTGAAATTGGCCGGCAGGCCCATCAGGTTGATTGCCGTGTTGATGGAGGAGAGCAAAAGCACGCCGGCATAGACCCCGGGCAAGGTGCCGACGCCGCCTTTCAGGCTGACGCCGCCGATGACGACGGCGGCAAAGGCGTTGAACAACAGCCCGGTCCCGAGATTGGCGGTGGCGCCCGAGGTGCGGATGGCGAGCAGCCAGCCGGCGAGGCCGGCGATGGCGCCAGCCAGCACGAAGGCGATGATCAGGTTGCGGTTGACGCGGATGCCGGCGCGGAAGGTCGCTGTCTCATTGCCGCCGATCATTACGAGGTGGCGGCCGAACGGCGTCTTGGCCATGATCAGCGAGAACAGGACGAAACAGGCGACGGCGATCCAGGCGGTCAGCGGCAGGCCCGCCAGCCGCTGGATGCCGAACCAGCGGATGGCCGGCGCCAGATCCTGTGCCGAGCGGCCGCCGGAAATCACCAGCACCAGGCCGCGCACCCAGATGTAGGACGCCAGCGTAATGATAAAGGCGCTCATCTTCACCTTGACCACCAGATAGCCGTTGAAGGCGCCGATGAGGCCGCCGACGGCGAGCGCAACCAGCAGCGAAACCGGAACCATCAGCCACTGCGGATTGAGCTGTATGCCCATACCGATGCCCGACGAGCAGAACAGGATGCCGACGGTCATGGCGCTGAGTGCGGCCACCGATTCTACCGACAGGTCCATATGGCCGGCAATGATGACCAGCGACAGGCCGATCGACATCACGCCGAGAACGCTCGAGGCCTCGATGATGTTGGCGAAGATGCCGAGCTGGAAGTAGTTGGGGACGAAGATGGAAAAGACAACCAGCACAAAGATCAGCATGAACCAGACGAGGTTGTCGAGGACGAACTCCAGGGCTTTGCGGCTGCGCGGGTTCATGGGCTGATCCGGTTGGCGCCCCCGAGAAAATCAGGCTGAGAAATCAACTCGATTTCGTCGGGTTCAGGCGCGGGTTTAGGTTCGCCACGGCGTCCTGGGTCGCGGCGTCGTGAATGGGCAGGCTCCGGGCCGCAATGGCCCGGAGCGCTTCGCTAGGCGACTATTCGACAGACTTGATCGTGTCCGTCGGTGGCTTCTGGTTGCCCCAGAAGGCCGGATTGTCGACGTTTTCCTTGGTGATGGCGGCGCCCGGGATCTTGATGTTGGGGCCCCAGCTCTCCTTGGTCACGGTCGACTTCAAGCCGAGCACGTCATACTCGCCAGGCTTGATTTCCTGCTTGCCGGCGATCTTGTCCATGAACATGGCGACGGCTGCGGCCTGCGCGTAGAGCGGTTGCTCGACTTCGACATTGAGCCAGCCCTTGCGGATCAGGTCGAGACCGACCGGAGCGCCGTTCGAGCTCATCAGCATGACGTCGCCCGGCTTCTTGCCGGCGGCCTCGAGCGAGGCGACGGCAGCGACCGACAGATGCGCGGCATGGCTGAAGATCAGGTCGATGTCGGGGTTGGCGAGCATCTGGTCGGCAACGATCGTGCCGGCATTGCTGGCTTCCCATTGCATGGCCGGCAGCGAGATGATCTTGACATCAGGAAACGCCTTCAACTTCTCCTCGAAACCCTTCTGGATGTCGAGCGTGTAGGGATCGCCGGGATCGCCGAGCACCTGCAGGATCTTGCCCTTCACCGAACCGTTCTTGGCGGTCAGAAGTTTTTGCGCCTGCTCGGCGGCGACGTAGCCGATCTCGACCGTGCCCGCCACCGAGGTGAAATCGGACGGGGTCGAGGTGATCTGGCGGTCGAACTCGACCACCGGGATGCCGGCCGCACGCGCCGCTTCGATGGACGGCTTCAGCGCGTTGAAATCGACGGCGGCCAGGATGATCGCCGCCGGCTTCAGCGCAATGACGTCGTTCATCTGCGATTGCTGCGCGTCGGTCTTGTTGTCGGCGTTGAGTGTTTTCACCTCATAGCCGACCTGCTTGAGGAACAGCTCCAGCGCGCTCACCGAGCCGGTCTGGAATTCATCGAGCAGGGTCGGGACCATATAATAGACGGTGCCCTTGGTCTGGGACATTGCCGGCGTGAGCGAGGCAAGAGCCAGTGCCAGGATACCGAAGACAAGAACCAGTATTCGCTTCATGTCGTTCGCTCCTCTTTTATACCGGACCCCTCTTTTGTCCCTCAACCTGCCGGTCCGGCACCGGCAAGCGTCTCACCGGTGATCATGTTGATCACCGCATCGGGACTTGTTTTGTTGCGTGCGACATCGCCGGCCACGACGCCTTGCCGGATCACCACGATCCGGTCGGCGACCTGGAAGGCCTGTTGCATGATATGGGTGATGATGACGACGCCGATGCCCTGGTTGGCCACCTGGCGGATCATCTCGAGACCGCGCCTGGTTTGTTCGACGCCGAGGGCGGCGAACGGCTCGTCGAGCAGCACGAGCTTGCCGCCCCAATGCACGAAGCGGTTGAGCTCGATGGCCTGGCGCTGGCCGCCCGAGAGATGCTCGACATTGGTGCGCAGCGACGGGATGCGGGTGCCCGCACTTGCCAGCGCCTTGCCGACCACGGCCTCCATGGCGCGCTCGTCGAGGATGGGGACACCGAGAACCTTGCGGGTGATTTCGCGGCCCATGAAGAAATTGGCGACGACGTCGACATTGGTGCAGAGCGACAGGTCCTGGTAGACGGTCTCGATGCCGGCAGCCTTGGCCTCGGCAGGCGTTTTCGCCAGGAATTCCTTGCCCTCGAACAGCATGCGGCCGGAGCTCGGCTCGAGGCCGCCGGCGATGATCTTGACCAGTGTCGACTTGCCGGCGCCGTTGTCGCCGAGCAGCGCCACGACTTCGCCCTTGCCGATCGAGAAGCTGATGCCCCTCAGCGCATGAATGGCGCCGTAATTCTTGGTGACGTTTTCGAGTACCAGCAGCGATTCGGTCATGCCGCCACTCCCTTGCTGTGCATGAGGTCGGACCGGCGCTCGCGCTCGGCAATGAACATCTGGCCGAAGCGCGGCGACAGCACGCCCGAAACGGCTAATGCGGCAGCGCCGCGCAGCACCGAATGCTTACCGCCGGTCGCCACCGTCACGCGCGGTGTCTTGCGGTCGCGCCGCGCCGAGACCGAATTGGGAAGCTGTCCCGCCGCGCCGACCAGCTTTTCGAGCAGGTCGGTGGGCGCAAGCCCGCCGAGGATGACGGTTTCCGGGTCGAACACATTCTCGATGGTGACGATGGCGTTGCGGAAGATCGGCGCGATCTCGGCCACCCAGGCGGCGTCGCTGATGTTGCGGCGGCGACGTGCTTCGAGCGAGAGATACCGTTCGAGGCAGCCGCTGTTACCGCATGGGCAAGGCTCGCCACCGGGAACGGCAGGGATGTGTCCGATTTCGCCGGCATTGCCCCAGGCGCCGCGCATCACCGCGCCGTCATGCACGATGACGCCGCCGAGGCCGACGCCGAAATAGAGGTAGTAGTATTCGGAATAACCGGAGCCAAGACCGTAAAGCCGTTCGCCCATGGCCGCCGCCGCCATGTCGGTTTCGAAGAAGGCCGGCAGCCCGGTCGACGCCGCCAGCCGTTCCGGCAGCGCGACATCCTTCCAGCCGGCCATGGTCGTCGGGCCGACGAAGCTCATCGACTCCACGCCGAACGGTCCAGGCAGCGCCATGCCGATGCCGAGCACGCGCCCGCCGGGCCGCAGCGCAGTCAACTCGGGCACCATCGCGCCGATCAGCTCGAAGGCATGGTCAGGCGTCGCAGGCGGCGCCTCGCGCTGCATGCTCTCGATGACATCGCCGCTGAGATTGATGAGCGCCGCGTCGATCCCCAGCGGGGTGAGGTGGACGCCGACGGCATAGCCGCCCTCGGGGTTGATCCTGAGCGTCGCCGGCGGCAACCCGCGTCCGCGCGGCTCTTCGCGCAGCGACAGCACATAGCCATGCTCTTCGAGTTCGCGAACGATGGTCGATACGGTCTGGACGGTGAGGCCTACCCGGCTGGCAATGTCGCCGCGAGCTATGGGACCGTGAAGACGGATGGACTCCAGGACGATGCGCCGGTTGTAAGGCCGCCCGAACTCCTGATTGGTCCCCCGCAGTGCCATGTCCCGCGCCCCTTAGGAAGGCCAAGACTTGCACAGGCAATTTATTCAGTCAAATGGAATTCAAAAATAATTCGCGACGGTTCCCGGGCGCGGTGCAGGACCTGTCCCATTCGTCGCGCTGGCTGATTGCAGCCGGGCTGAAACCACCGCAATGGTGAATGACGTCACGCGGGCGTGGGGCTCGCCGGCCAACAATCCAGCAGGAAAACCGATGATCGAATTGCCTTTTGCGCGCGATGAATACCAGCGGCGGCTCCAGAAGATCCGCGCCGAGATGGCGGCGCGTGGGCTCGAACTGCTGGTCGTCAACGATGTCGCCAACCAGCATTACATCACCGGCTATGACGGCTGGTCGTTCTACACGCCGCAGGTCGTGCTGGTCCCGATCGAAGACGAGGCCGAGCCGGTCTGGATCGGCCGCGCCATGGATGCGGCAGGCGGCTTGCTGACGGCCTGGATGAAGCCGGAGAATGTTGTTGGTTTTCCCGAGGACCATGTCCAGCGCGCCGATCGCCATCCGATGGACTGGATAGGGGCCTGGATCGTCGCCAAGGGCTGGGGCGCGAGACATATCGGCGTCGAGCTCGAAGCCTATTATTTCTCGCCGAAGGCGCATGCCCGGCTGGTCGCCGGCCTGCCCAATGCGAAATGGCACGACGCCGATCTCCTGGTGAACTGGATCCGCGCCGTGAAATCCGCGCCGGAAATCGCCTACCTGCGCAAGGCGTCGACCTTGGCTGAAGCAGCCGTCGCGTGGGCCTTCGAAGTCATCGCGCCAGGCGTGCGCGAATGCGATGCGATTGCCGCGATCCAGGCGGCGCAGATTGCCGGCAGCCCCGACTTTGCCGGCGACATCACGGCGCTTCCGCCGACCATCCTCGGCGGCGAGAATGCATCGGCTCCGCACATCATGTGGAGCGACCGGCGGTTCGGCAAGGACGAGACGATTGCGCTCGAACTTGCCGGCGTCTGCCGTCGCTATGCCGCCGGCCTCGCCAGGACGATGCAGCTCGGCAAGACGCCGGCGCGCGTCGCCGACACCGCAAAGGCGGTGATCGAAGGCATGGATGCGGTGCTCGACGCGGTCAGGCCGGGGACCACAGCCGAAGCGGTCGAGGCCGCATGGCGCAAGGTTATCCAGCGCTACGGGCTGAAGAAGGAATCGCGCATCGGCTACTCCATCGGCGTCGCTTATCCCCCGGATTGGGGCGAGCACACGATCAGCCTGCGGTCCGGCGACAAGACCGCGCTGCAACCCGGCAACGTCCTGCACTCCATTCTTGGCATGTGGATGGATGGCTGGGGCATCGAGATCAGCGAGACCATTCTGGTGACCGAGACCGGCCATGAGACGCTGACCAAATTCCCGCGAGACATCCATGTCATATCCTGACCGGCCGGCAGCACCCGGCGGTGTCGCGACCCCGCCCGACGGCATCTCCTCAGTATCGGATGGCCCGGCGCTCGATCAGCACCACAGGACGATCGACAGGCCCGATGACAGCACGATCGCCGCGTAGAGACGGTCCGACTGGTAGTTGAAGGACGCCTGGATGATCAGCGCGCCAAGGCCTTGGTCGGAGCCGATCCATTCGCCGACAATGGCGCTGATCACGGCGGTGGCCGAGGCAATCCTCAGCGATGAGAACAGCATCGGCAAAGCGCGCGGCAGCCGCAGGCTCCAAACACTTCTGGGCGCGTGCCTCAGAGGGTTTCCAGCTTGCAGAAACTTCACGCCGCAGGGCGTGAGTCAACGATCACGACGCCGGAGCACGCGATGTCGGATTGCCAAACAACAGGATGGTACAACGGGTGAAGGAGGCGGGGGCGTGCAACCAGCCGCCTGGCTTGACCCTACAGATACTGCTCGACCTTCTTGCCGACGGTCAGGAAGCGCAGCGGGTCGATGGCCTCGCCATTGTGGCGGACTTCGTAGTGCAGGTGCGGGCCGGTTGAGCGGCCGCTGCTGCCGGTTTTGCCAATGATGTCGCCGGCTGCGAGTTTTTGGCCGACGGCAACGTCGATCTCGCTCAGATGGCCGTAGCGCGTGGCAAAGCCGTTGCCGTGATCGACCTCGACCATGCGGCCATAGCCGCCGTTCCAGCCGGCCTTGGTAACGATTCCGGCCGCCGTGACCTTGGCTGCCATGCCGACCGGCGCGCGGAAATCCATGCCCGAGTGCAGGGCAGCGGTGCCGAGGATGGGGTCGGTGCGCACGCCGAACGGGCTGGTGACGGAGTGGCCCGGCGCCGGGTTGGCGAGCGGCAGCCGCCGCGCCTCCTTCTTCAACTGGTCGAGCGTATCCAGCGCCTCGTCCAGTTCCTTGACCTTGCTGTCGAACATCATCGAGCTGTCAAGCGGGATCAGCGGCCCGCCGACATCGCTTTCGTTCTTGCCGAAATCGCTGTCGACCGGCAGGCCGGCCGCCTGGAGCGCCTGGGTGATGGCGTCGGCGTTCTTGTAGGCATTGTCGGCCAGGGTCTCGATGCGGGTGAGTTGCTGGCTTTCGATAGCCTTCAGTGAATCATTGATCGAGACGAACAATTTGTCGGCGCGGTCCGCAGCCGTTTCGCTGGGCAGCGGGTCGGAGCGTGTCGACCACAGCGAGAATGGCCTGGTGTCGCCCGAACCGAGGCTGGCCACCGAATAGGCGAGTGGCTCGCCGCCAGTCAGTTCGGCATGCTCGTCGGGTTTTGCCGCCACATCCGCGGCGGCCGGCGTGCCGACCTCGTTTTCGGCCCGCTCGAGAATCGGGCCGAGGCGGCCATGGCGCTGGCTGAGCTGGCTCTGCCGCTCGATCAATTCGCTGACCTTGGTTTCCATCAGTTTTTGGTCGAGAAGCTGGCGGCTGGTGATGCGGTCGACCTGCGCGCGCAATGCGGAAATGCGATCTTCATAGGCCTGCTGCATGCGCGCCTGCCGGGCCGTGGTGGCGCCGATCAGATCGTCGCGCAGTACGAGATAGGAGGTCGCCAAGAGATAGCCGATGGCGATCGCCGCCAGTGCCGAGCCGAGAAAGGCGACGAGCCACGGCCGGATGGTGAAATGCCGTATTTCATTGCCCCGCGCAATGATGACCGTATGCGGCTCCTTGCGCCTGCCGAAGACCGCTGACTGACCGGTTAGGTTCACGGGACCAAGCTTTCGTTACGACACCAACGAAGCCCGATTACACATTATTAGGGTTAACAAAGTTTTGCCGTCGCGGGCGCGCTAGTGACCAACGGTGTCAGCCAACCGCATATATGTCTTATTGCCCCTAATGCACTGCGCGGCGTTGGCCAGATCGGTGGCGCCTCAGAGCGCGCGGACCGCCTCCAGCACTGCTTCGGCATGGCCTTTCACCCGGACCTTGCGCCAGATCCCGGCGATCCGCCCGTCCTTGCCGATCAGGAACGTCGCCCGCTCGACGCCCATATAGTTGCGGCCATACATCGTCTTCTCGACCCACAGATTGTAGGCCTCGATCACCTTGCGCTCCTCGTCGGCAACCAAGTCGACGGTGAGATCGTATTTGGTTTTGAACTTGTCGTGCTTCTTCACGCTGTCCGGCGACAGGCCGATCACCACGGCGCCGGCCTTTTCGAACTCCGGCTTCAGCTGCGAAAAGCTGATCGCCTCATTGGTACAACTTGTGGTGTCGTCCTGCGGATAGAAATAAAGTACAACGGGCTTCCCCCGCATCGAGGCAAGGCTGAGTGAGCCGCCGCCGTCGCGCGGAAGATCGAATTGCGGCGCAACGTCGCCAACGTCGAGATCAGCCATATCGATGCCCTTGTTTGAGGTTACGCAGCCCTAAATCAAAGAGATAGAGCATGATGTCGTCCGAAAACCGCCTCACACTTTTCGGCATCATGCTCTAGCCTGCGTCGTTATAATGTCGGGCGGGGATTCGTCCACGATCGAATTCGCACAACGGAAAATTGCGTGGATCAGGAAGAACCGCAGCACGAGAAAATCCGGTTCAGGCGTGACGAGATCACCGACCTGGGGGCTTTCCCGTCCGCTTGCCGCGTGCCGCCGCTCGGTAAGGCACGGATCGGCCGCGGCTTTCGCATCCTTGCCCGGCTGTTTGCCGGCATTGGAGCCCTTGTGCTGCTGGCAGCGGCCGCCGTCTACGTCATCGGCGCCACCGGCATCGGCAACGAACGGCTGCGGTTGGAAGCCGAAACGGCGATCGAGAAACTGGCCGGTTTCGACGTCAAAGTCGCCGTCGGTCCTGCCAGCCTGACACTTGACGGATCGAGCTTCATTGCGCTGCAGGTCAAGGATGTCAGCGTCGAGACGGCCGACGGCAAGCCGATGGCCGATGCCGGGCGCGTCCGCTTCGGCATCCGGTTGATCCCGCTGCTTTCGGGCGAGGTTCGGCTGACCAGCGCCAGGATTTCCGACGCCCATATCGTCACCGCGGCAATGCCGTCGGGTGGCGACTGGACAGCGCGCCTGCGCAATCAAGACGGTCTCATCGATCCGGAAAAACTGGCCGCCGCCGTCTTCAGTGACGTCAATCGTGCACTCGATGCCGTGCGCGAGGATTCGATGCGCCGCATCGATCTCAAAAATGTCGCGTTCGAGCTGCCCGAGGCCGGATCGGTCAAGCTGGTCACGATCGCCAACGCCACGGTGCTGCAGTCGGGCCCCGGCAGCATGGAGTTCTCGTCCGAGGCGGATGTCGATGGCCGCGCGCTCACCGTCACGGCCACCGCCACCCGCGATACGAGCTCGATGCGCGTCACCGCCTTGAACGCCGCCATCGACATGGCGGATGTCGCGGAGACCACGCCGGCGGCCGGCGGGCGAACCGGCGCGATGGCTTTGAAGCTCACGGGATCCGAAGGCTCGGGCGAGACCGATTCGCGGCTGACGGGCTCGCTGTCGCTAACCGGCTCGGTGCTCGACCTCGGCACACGCGGGCTGTTGCCGGCCGATGTCGATGTCGACGCCGCCCTTGTCTCCGGCTCCAACAAGATCGATGTCGGCAGGCTGGTTCTGAAGACCGGGCGCTCGGCGTTCAATTTCGCCGGCTCGATCGGGCCAAAGCCGTCGACCGGCGCGGCCGGCGAGGAGCCTTCCTATCGTTACGACCTGACCAGCGACGGCTCGACGCTGGCGCCTTCGGAATCGCCCGAGCCGGCGCTGAATTTCTTCGCCCGCATCGCCGGCGTCTATCAGACCAAGAGCCGCAAGCTTGTCGCCGACCAGATCGGCATCAGGTCGGGGTCGGGGAGCGAAGTGCTGGGAACCGCTGCGGTTTCCTTCATCGACAACGGACCGCCGGGTATATCGGTGTCGCTCAACGTCCACGACATGGCGGTCTCGCACGTCAAGCAGCTATGGCCTTGGTTCTCCGCCAAGAACGCGCGGCTGTGGGTGCTGCAGAACCTGTTTGGCGGCCGCGTCGTCGATGCCAGCCTGCAGTTCCAGGTCGTGCCGGGACGTCTCGGCAACGGCGTGCCGCTTTCGGCCGACGAGGTGTTCGGCCGCTTCCAGGTCGAGGGCTCGCGTTTCGACACCGCCGGCCGCATCCCGCCGATACGCGATGCCGTCGGCGTCGTTTCCTTCCACGGCAACGATGTCGACGTCGCGCTGTCCTCGGGCAGCGTCTATATGCCAAGCGGCCGCACCGTGGCGGCAAGCAATGGCACACTGTCGGTAAAGGCGGCAAACCACCCGCCGGTGATCGGCGCGCTCGACATCGACGTCGCCGGTGAGGCGCCGGCCATCGCCGAACTTGCCTCCTACGAACCGATCAACGCCATGCGCCATGTCGGCATCTTGCCGGACGACCTGTCGGGCACGGTGACCGGCCACGTCAAGGCCGACATTCCGTTGCAATCCGGCGTCGACACGTCGAAGCTCGATTGGCTGGTATCGCTCGACTACAAGGACCTGTCGCTCGCCAAGCCGTTCGAAGGCCAGATGGTGACCGATGCCGACGGCTCGATCGAAGTCGGGCCCGACAAGGCGGTGATCTCTGCCAAGGCGCGGCTGAACGGCATTCCAGCCGAGCTCGATCTGGTCGAGCCGCTCAGGGATGGCGGGCCGCCGCGCAGCCGCAAGGTGGCGCTTGTGCTCGACGAAAAGACGCGCGCCATGGCCATGCCTGGCCTGTCGCCGCTGATTTCCGGCACCATCAAGGTGGCAATCGACAAGAGCGGCGAAGGCGGCAGCCAGAACGTCGACGTCGACCTGACGAGCGCCAGGCTGGACATTCCCTGGGCAGGCTGGAGCAAGGGGCCGGGCATTCCCGCCAATGCCACTTTTACCATGAGCAAGTCCGGCGATACCACGACGCTGTCCGACTTCGACCTCGACGGAAAGAGCTTTTCGGTCGAAGGCGATGTCGTCCTGGTCAAGGGCGCGCTGTCTTCGGCCCGCTTCAGCAAAGTCGCCTTGAACCGGGGCGACGATGTCGCCGTGACGGTGAAGCGGTCGGGCAAGGGCTTCGCAGTCGATGTCAGCGGCAACGCGCTCGATGCCCGCTCGCTGATCAAGCAGTTCACCTCCGATGTCGATACCGCCACCAAAACCACCGGCACGGACGCGGTTTCGGTCAGCGCCGACGTCAATTCGCTAACCGGGTTCCATGACGAGGTCCTGTCCAATTTGAAGCTCGACTACAGTGCCGCCGGCTCCAGGGTGAACAGGCTCAAGGTCAGCGCCGCGGCAAGTTCCGGCGCCGCCATCACCATCAGCAATACGGCAGGCAATGGTGCTCGCGCGCTCACCATGAAGTCGGCCGACGCAGGCGCCATATTGCGCTTCCTCAACATCTACGAGCATATGGAAGGCGGATCGATCACGCTGGCGCTCAGCGGCGCAGCCGACGGCCCGATGCGTGGACAGGTCGATTCGAGCAACTTCTTCATCGTCAATGAACCGAAGCTCGCCTCGATCGTCTCGACCACGCCAACCGGCGACAGCCGCAGCCTGAACGAAGCGGTCAAGGGCAAGATCGACACTTCGCGGGTAAAGTTCGAGCGCGGCTTTACCGAGATCGACAAGGGGTCGGGCTATTTGAAATTGGCGAATGGCGTGCTGCGCGGCCCGCGCATCGGCACCACCTTCCAAGGCACGCTCTACGACCAGAACAACAATATGGACATGACCGGAACCTTCATGCCGGCCTATGGCCTCAACCGCATCTTTGGCGAACTGCCGCTGGTCGGCGCGCTGCTCGGCAATGGCCGAGACCGCGGGCTGATCGGCGTCACCTACCGGCTTAAGGGCAACGCCAACAAGCCGGTGCTGGACATCAACCCGCTATCGGTAATCGCGCCGGGCATTTTCCGCTCGATCTTCGAATATCGCTGAGGATCCCAGAAGACGGGTCAGACCGGCCGCACCAGAACGTGTTTTTTCTTGCCCACTGAAAGCTTTGCGACGTTTTCCGGACTCAAATCCTGAGGCGTCACCATCCGCCGGTCGTCCGCCACCGGCTGGTCGTTGAGGCGCACGGCGCCACCCTGTATGTGACGCCTTGCCTCGCCGTTTGACCCGGCAAGGCCCGCGCTGACCAGCAGCGACAGGATGCCGATGCCGGCTTCCAGCGCGGCGTCGTCCACTTCCACGGTCGGCAGCGTTTCGGCCGTCACGCCTTCCTCGAATGTCTTGCGCGCAGTTTCCTCGGCCGCGAGCGCCGCCTCGCGGCCGTGCACGATGGCCGTGGTTTCGGTGGCCAGCACCTTCTTGGCCTCGTTGATCTCCGAGCCGCCAAGGGCGGCCAGCCGCGCGATCTCCGACAGCGGCAGCCGGGTGAAGATCTTCAGGAAGCGCTCGACGTCGGCATCCTCGGTGTTGCGCCAGTACTGCCAGAAATCATAGGGCGAGAAGAGGTCGCCGTTCAGCCACACCGCGCCCTTGGCCGATTTGCCCATCTTGGCGCCCGACGATGTCGTCAGCAGCGGCGTGGTCAGCGCATAAAGCTGCGGCGTGCCCATGCGGTGGCCGAGATCGACGCCGTTGATGATGTTGCCCCACTGGTCCGAACCGCCCATCTGCAGCCGGCAGTCGTGGCGGCGGCTGAGCTCGACGAAATCATAGCCTTGCAGGATCATGTAGTTGAATTCGAGGAAGGACAGCGACTGTTCGCGCTCGAGCCGCAGCCTGACGCTGTCGAAGGTCAGCATCCGGTTGACCGAAAAGTGGCGGCCGACATCGCGCAGGAACTCGACATAGTTGAGCTTCATCAGCCAGTCGGCATTGTTGACCATGATGGCGTCATTGCCAGTGTCGCCGAAGCGCAGGATGCGGCCAAAAATTCGCTTGATGCCTTCGATGTTGGTGGCGATCGCCTCGGGCGTCAAAAGGCTGCGCTGGTCGTCACGGAAGGACGGGTCGCCGATCATCGAGGTGCCGCCGCCCATCAGTGCGATCGGCCGGTGGCCGGTCTCCTGCATCCAGTAGAGCATGGTCGCCGATATCAGATTGCCGATGTGCAGGCTGGTCGCCGTGGCGTCGTAGCCGACATAGGCGGTCACGGTTTCCTTCGCGAAAAGTTGATCCAGCCCGGTCTCATCCGAAATCTGGTGGATGAAGCCGCGCTCGCTCATGACGCGCAGGAAATCGGACTTGAAGGCGGGCATTGTTTCTTCCTGAAAGCGCCGGGTCCGAACGGCCCGGCATGGCCTGAACGCGGGCGTTTAGCATCCAAGCGCGTCAAGCAAAAGTGGTTTCCGATTTTGCGCCGGCATGGACAGCCTATTCTGCACTGCCGCGCATGCTTGCTTCATCCTGTCGGCTGGCGTAATGAGGCGCCGCGCCAACGGGTTCGATCCGCTGGAACGGCACCGCACGGCATCCACCGAATGCCATATCTTGTGACAGAGCCCGACGCGATATGCCGGACGCATTGATATCCATCGTCATTCCCTGCCGCAACGAGGCGGCGAACCTGCCGCTGCTGATCGACGAGATCGAGGCGGCGATGACCGGGCGCGACTTCGAAATCATCGTTGTCAATGACGGTTCGACTGACGACACCGCTTCGGTGCTTGCCGCTGAAGCCGCCACACGTCCGTTTCCGCTTCGGCAGCTTCGGCACGAAAAATCCGCCGGCCAGTCGCTTTCGGTGCGCTCGGGCGCCTGGGCGGCGCGCGGCTCGATAATCGCCACCATCGACGGCGACGGCCAGAACGACCCGCAATATATCCCCGTGCTGGTCGATGCGCTGCGTCGGGCAGGGCCCGATTTCGGCGCCGCGCAGGGGCAGCGGTTGAAGCGCCGCGACAGCAAGATCAAGCAATTGGCATCGCGTTTCGCCAACTGGCTGCGCGGCGCGATCCTGCATGACGACACCCGCGACACCGGTTGCGGCCTGAAGGCCATCCACACCGATATTTTGCGCAAACTGCCGTTTTTCGACGGCACGCATCGTTTCGTTCCGGCGCTGGTCATCCAGGAAGGCTACCGCGTCGTCCATTGCGACGTCGTCGACCGCTCCCGCCGCCACGGCAAGTCGAATTACGGCATCTTCGATCGCGGCCTGCAGGGCGCGCTCGATCTCGCCGGCGTCTGGTGGCTTCGGCGCCGGCGCCGCAGAATGCCAAAGGTAGAGGAAATCACGCATGGCTAACGTGTTTCAGGAATTGGCGACCTGGCTGCACCAGGTTTTCGTCAAGCAGTTCGACGCCTGGGTTCTGCTCGGCTTCGTTGCCCAGTTCTTCTTCACCATGCGCTTCCTGGTGCAGTGGATCGCTTCGGAAAAGGCCAAGCGCAGCGTCGTGCCGATCGCTTTCTGGTTCTTCTCGCTGTTCGGCGGCGGGCTGCTGCTGGTCTACGCCATCCAGCGTGAGGATCCGGTGTTCATCGCCGGCCAGGCCATGGGCATGGTGATCTATGTCAGAAATTTATGGCTCATCGCCAATGAGCGCAAGGCGGCGATGACCAAGGTCGACTGAGCCACCAGTCCCGCCAAATCCAGTCTGTCCGGTGTTGACCAGTCTGTCCGGTGTCGAAATGAGCAGGAACTACATCTTTCTCTTCCTGTTCAGCCTGGTGATGACGGCGTCGGGACTGGCCTCTTTGCCGCCGCTCGACCGCGACGAGCCGCGCTTCGTCCAGGCGACCAAGCAGATGACGGAGACCGGCGACTATGTCGACATCCGCTTCCAGGACGCGTCGCGCTACCAAAAGCCGATCGGCATCTACTGGCTGCAATCGGCGGCGGTGACGCTGAGCGGCGAGGGGGCACAGGCGCCGATCTGGATTTACCGGCTGATCTCGGCGCTGGGCATCGCCATCGCCGTCGTCACAATCGCCTGGACCGGGGCCAATCTGTTCGGCGCCAATGCCGGTCTTGCCGCCGGCCTGGTCATGGCGGCGATTTTCGCTACCGCCTTCGAAGGCCGCGATGCCAAGACCGACGCGATGCTGCTTGCCTGCTGCGTTCTGGCGCAAGGCGCGCTGGCGCAGATTTATCTGGCATCGCGCCGCAACGAGCCTGTCGCCGGCCATCTGCCGTGGATTTTCTGGGCTGCGCAGGGCGCGGCGATCCTCATCAAGGGGCCGATTACACCGCTGCTGTCGGCGCTGACGGTGCTCACGCTGGTTGCTTTCGAGCGCGACTGGCGCTGGCTGGCGAGGCTGAAAGCCGGGCGTGGGCTGATTCTGGTGCTGTCCATCGTGCTGCCTTGGCTCGCCCTAATCACCTGGAAGAGCAACGGCGCCTTCCTGCAGCAGGCCGTCGGCAAGGATATGCTCGGCAAGGTCGCGCAAGGCGAGGAGTCGCACGGCGTTCCGCCGGGCTTCTACGTGCTGACCTATTGCCTGTTCATGTGGCCGTTCGGCCTTGTGGCGCTCGGCGCCGGACTGCAGGCGCTCAACCGATTGCGCGACGATCCGCGCCTGCGTTTCTGCCTCGCCTGGTACATTCCGTTCTGGCTGGTCTTCGAATTGATCCCGACGAAACTGCCGCATTATGTGCTGCCGGCCTATCCCGGCATGGCCCTGCTCATCGGCTGGCTTGTGACGCTGACACCGCAAGAGGCAAATGCGCCGCTCAGGCGCTGGCAGACATGGCTGTGGTGGGCGACCGCATTCGGCACCGTCCTGGTGACAGTCGGTCTCGCCGTGCTTTGCGTCGGTGCGCCGATCTATCTCATGAAGACATTTTTATGGTGGAGCGTTCCGGCCGCCGCGGCAGCATTGGGCGCCGGCTACCTCGCTGTTTCGCGCCAGAAGCTGGTGCCGCTGGTCCGCATCGGCGGGGCTGCGGTTTGCGCCGGTATAACCTACGCCCTGCTGTTCGGTGTCATCGTGCCGTCACTGAAACCGATTTGGATGAGCCGGGAAATCGAGGCGGCGGTTCGCGCCGATCGTCCCTGTGAGATGAGCGTGCTCGCCTCCGCGCAATATCACGAACCGAGCCTGGTATTTCTGATGGGCACAAAGACGGTACTGACCGATGTCGATGGGGTTGCGCAACATCTGCTTGGCGATCCGGCCTGCGCTTTGGGCCTGGCGCCGGTCGGCGATGAAAAACGGCTGGATGACCTGCTGGCAGGGCAAGGCAAGAAGGCCAGCCGCGTCGCCGAGATCGACGGCATCAACTATTCGTCAGGTGATAAATTGTCGCTCGGCCTGTACCGTGTGGCGAACTGATATCTCTTCGATGATCGCTTCGAGCTCCGCATGTTGACGAAGTCGCCATCACCGGCGCGTGCCGCTATGCCTGCCATGCTCCGGCAGTCTGTCGATAATTTCCGCGATACTTTCGGGATTGTACGGCATCGCCTGGCGACGCGCCCGGCGCGCTACCCGAAAATCCTGTGGTCGGTCTGGGTCGTGGCCTGGCTTTTGCTGACGATCGCGGTGTCGCTCCGTTTCGACCATCTTGCGGGCACCATGGCGAGGCAGTGGGCTTTAGGCTCGACCAATGTCTTCCGCATCGCCGAGTTTTTTACCTTCTTCGGCCTAGGCGGCTGGTATCTTGTCCCGTCGGTACTGGTGCTGATTGCTGCGAATCTGACGGATTGGCGCAGCCTTTCCCGGCGCGCGCGGATGACCTTCTACAACTGGACCTGCTTTGCTTTCATGGTGCTGGGTTCGATCGTACTCTCGGCCATGGTCGTCAACGTGCTGAAATATGGCGTGGGCAGAGCCAGGCCAATGAATTTCGACAAGCTCGGCGATCTGTCGCTGCATCCTTTTTCCATGGAGGCGCGCTTTGCCAGCTTCCCATCCGGCCATGCCACGACCATGGGTGTCATTTTCGGCATTGCGCTGCTGTTGTTGCCCCAGCGCAGATGGGTGCTGCTGGCTGCAACCTTGTCGGTCGCATCGACCCGAATCTTTATCGGCGCGCACTATCCGAGCGACACTGTCGCCGGATTCGGCCTTGGCTGTGCTGTTGCCATCGTCTGCGCGATGGTGCTTGGCCGGCTGGGATGTATCTTCCGCTACACGGCGTCGGGGTTGCCGGTGGCAAAAACTACGTTCCGCCTATTCCGTCGGGCTCGCAAACCAAACCAAAACGATGCGCCGAGACAGACGAATTTCCGCATTGGAGCAGCGCCGGCAGGCAACTGAATTGCTGACGCCTTTGGAACCATCTAGACTAAGACCACCCCAGCTAGCTGTCGATGCCACCCCAGCTCCGCACCAGCCGAGCCATGTCAGGCGCGCCGGCGGCGTCCTTCTCCAGCCCTTCGGCGACACCGACGCGGTCGGCGACAGGCCGGTTCTGGCTGACTTTCCACTTGCCGCTGATTTCGGCGATCTCGATCTCCAGCCCGATGATGCCCTTGATCTGCGACTGGATGAAGGTCGGCGGCGCATCGGTCACCGCCCAGGGGGCCTCGCGGGCGTTTTCCTGCGACAGCGTCAACTCGGTGATCTGCTGTGCGATCCAGGCGGAATCCTCGATCACTCTTACCGTTCCTCGCACCTGGACAATGGCGTAGTTCCAGGTCGGCACGACCTTGCCGGTCTCGCGCTTGGTCTCGTACCAGGACGGCGTCACATAGGCGTCGGCGCCCTGGAAGACGACCAGCACCGGCGATGTCGGATTGTCGGCCAGCTGACGCCATTGCGGGTTGGCCCTGGCCAGATGGGCGCGCAGCCGGCCATTCGGCCCAACCTCTGCATCAAGCAGGAAAGGAATGGCATTGGCGACCGGGCCATCGGTGCCGTTGGAGATCAGCAACCCCAGCGGATGCGTCCGGATCAGCCCGTGCAGGACGTCCGGCCGCGTTTCCTGGAAATGGGGAGGCTGGTACATGATCGGTCATGCCTTCTTGCGCTGGCTGAACCGGCATTGTGCGCCGTTCAGCCGAGCCGCGCCACATGTCAGGCTGGCTTCACCGTTTGGATCAGCCGAAATGGCATTGTCGCGCCCATGATGGGCACGACTGTGACGGCATCGGACCGGGAGTTTTTGTTTTGACGCAATTCCGGACGGAAAACCCGTTTACACTTTTCCTGGAATTGCTCTTAGCGCAGCCGCTTCGGCCGCGGATCGGACAATTCGCCGGCCAGCCGTCGGTCGAGATAGTCGGCGCATTCCTCGAGCAGCAGATCGGCGTCGTTGGCGAAGAAGTGGTTGGCGCCTGGCAAGGTCTTCTGCGTGATGGTGATGCCCTTTTGCGTGTGCAGCTTGTCGACCAGGCCCTGCACATCCTTGGGCGGCGCCACCTTGTCGGCATCGCCATGGATGATCAGACCCGATGACGGGCAGGGCGCCAGGAACGAGAAATCATAGGTGTTGGGCTGCGGCGCGATCGAGATGAAGCCCTCGATCTCGGGCCGGCGCATCAGAAGCTGCATGCCGATCCAGGAGCCGAAGGAATAACCGGCCACCCAGCAGCTCTTGGAATCCGGATGCAGCGACTGCACCCAGTCGAGCGCTGCGGCGGCATCCGACAATTCGCCGGTGCCGTGGTCGAATTCGCCCTGGCTGCGGCCGATGCCGCGGAAGTTGAAGCGAAGCGTGGTGAAATCGCGCTTCTGGAACATGTAGAAGAGGTCATAGACGATCTTGTTGTTCATCGTGCCGCCGAATTGCGGATGCGGATGCAACACGATGGCAATCGGCGCGCTCTTCTCCTTGGAAGGCTGGTAGCGGCCCTCCAGGCGGCCGGCCGGACCGGTGAAAATGACCTCAGGCATGAAATACTCCAAATGGCATACGAATGCGCGGCGCCCGGAACAATTCTTACTCCAGCCCCAGCCCTTCCGGGCCTTGACGCAGGGCAAGCGTCTTCTTAGAAGCTAGTTTAGAATTGTTCAAAACTGGATAGCCAGCCGTGACGGCCCGGCCATCCTCGCCGCAAGCCGCGTAAATAGGACGTCTTGCCTTGCAATTTCAAGGAAATAACGCGCTATCCTTGCGGAAAGGGTCTTGACGGGATCGATTGGGTGAAAATGGCCGCAGCACGCGCCTATCTCGACTACAATGCCAGCGCGCCGCTCATTACCGAGGCGCGCGAGGCGATGATTGCCGCGCTCGATCTCGTCGCCAATCCGTCGTCGGTGCATGCCGAGGGGCGCGCGGCGCGGCGCCTGATCGACACTGCCCGGCGCGATGTGGCAGCACTTGTCGGCGCCAAGGCCGAGCATGTCGTCTTCACCTCGGGCGCGACGGAAGCCGCATCGACGCTGCTGACGCCGGATTGGCAGATGGGCCGTGGCACGGTGCGCATGAGCCGGCTCTATGTGTGCGAGGCCGACCACCCTTGCCTGTTGAACGGCGGCCGCTTCCCGGCAACACAGGTTTCGCGGATCGGCGTCGACGCCGATGGCATTGCCGACCTCGCTCAGCTGACAGCCGCTCTGGCCGCGCATGACAAGGCCGAAGGCCTGCCGTTGGTCGCGATCCATGCCGCCAACAACGAGACCGGCGTCATCCAGCCGATCGAGGCAATCGCTGCAATCGTCAAGGCGGCGGGCGGCATTCTGGTGGTCGACGCGGTGCAGGCTGCGGGCCGTGGTCCCATCGATATGTCAGCGGCTTACGCCGACTATTTGATTCTGTCTTCGCACAAGATCGGCGGCCCCAAGGGTGTCGGCGCCGTCGTTGCGGCAGCCGATCTGATGATGCCGAAGCCGCTGATCAATGGCGGCGGCCAGGAAAAGGGCCATCGCGGCGGCACCGAAAACCTGGCGGCCATCGCCGGCTTTGGCGCCGCGGCGCGGCAGGCTTTGGCTGGACTGAACCATGTCGATACGCTCGCGCACCGGCGCGGCGAGGTCGAAACCATCATTAAAACACTGGTGCCGGACGCAGAAATCTTCGGAACCGGCGCGCCAAGGCTTGCCAACACGACATTCTTCGCTATTCCCGGCGTCAAGGCCGAGACGGCGCAGATCGCGTTCGATCTGGCTGGCGTGGCGCTGTCGGCGGGATCGGCCTGTTCGTCGGGCAAGGTCGGGCCGAGCCATGTGCTGAAAGCCATGGGTTACGGTGACAGCCTCGGCGCTTTGCGCGTGTCCATCGGCCACGCAACGAGTGCCGGGGATATCGAACTGTTTCGTGCTGCGCTGGCGGGTATTGCCCAGCGCCGGGCGGGCAGGGAACAAGCCGCCTGAGGCGGCGACAAGGAATTCAGGCCTCGCGGCCTGGTAGAGCCGTGCGTTTGCAAGTGGCCGGGTGAATTCCCGGCCGAGACGCACTATATGAAACTTACGCCGCCTTCGGCGCCTCATGGGCAGCCCTGGCGATGCCATAGTTTGAAAACTGTCGGGCCTTGACCCCGGCGTGGATGGAGAACGCTTATGCCTGCTGTGCAGGACACGATCGATCGGGTCCGAAAGATCGACGTCGACCAGTACAAATACGGATTCCAGACAGAGATCGCGATGGACAAGGCCCCCAAGGGCCTGAGCGAAGACATTATTCGCTTCATCTCGGCCAAGAAGGATGAACCGTCCTGGATGCTGGAATGGCGTCTGGAAGCATATCGGCGCTGGCTGACGCTGGAAGAGCCGACCTGGGCGCGCGTCCATTATCCGAAGATCGATTTTCAGGACCTCTATTACTACGCGGCGCCCAAGAGCACGCCCGGCCCGACCTCGCTGAGCGACGTCGATCCCGAGCTGTTGAAGGTCTACGAGAAGCTCGGCATTCCGCTGCGGGAACAAGAAATCCTCGCTGGCGTGCAGAAGACCGACGCGTCCGATCTCGAGGAGCCCAGCGACAACGTCTACAAATCGGGCCGTGTCGCGGTGGACGCGGTGTTCGATTCCGTTTCCGTCGTCACCACGTTCAAGAAGGAGCTGGCGCAGGCCGGCGTCATCTTCTGCTCGATCTCGGAGGCCATCCGCGAGCATCCGGAGCTGGTGCAGAAATATCTCGGCTCGGTCGTGCCGACATCCGACAATTTCTACGCCACACTGAATTCGGCTGTCTTCACCGACGGCTCGTTCGTCTTCGTGCCCAAGGGCGTGCGCTGCCCGATGGAGCTGTCGACCTATTTCCGCATGAACGAGAAGAACACCGGCCAGTTCGAGCGCACGCTGATCATCGCCGAGGAGGGGGCTTACGTCTCCTATCTCGAAGGCTGCACGGCGCCGCAGCGCGACGAGAACCAGCTGCATGCCGCCGTCGTCGAACTGGTGGCGCTCGACGATGCCGAGATCAAATATTCGACGGTGCAGAACTGGTACCCCGGCGATGCCGAGGGCAAGGGCGGCATCTACAATTTCGTCACCAAGCGCGGCGACTGCCGCGGGCACCGTTCGAAGATCTCGTGGACACAGGTCGAGACCGGTTCGGCGATCACCTGGAAATATCCCAGCTGCATCCTGCGCGGCGACGATTCCTCCGGCGAGTTCTATTCGATCGCCGTGTCGAACGGCTACCAGCAGGTCGACAGCGGCACCAAGATGATCCATCTCGGCAAGAACACGTCGAGCCGCATCATCTCCAAGGGCATCGCCGCCGGCTTCTCGCAGAACACCTATCGCGGCCAGGTTTCGGCGCACCGCAAAGCGACCAACGCCCGCAACTTCACCAATTGCGATAGTCTCCTGATCGGCGACCAGTGCGGCGCGCACACCGTGCCCTACATGGAAGCCAAGAATTCGACGGCGCAGTTCGAGCATGAGGCGACGACGTCGAAGATTTCGGAGGACCAGAAATTCTACGTCATGCAGCGCGGCATCCCCGAGGAAGAGGCGATCGCGCTGATCGTCAACGGCTTCGTCAAGGATGTCATCCAGCAGCTGCCGATGGAGTTCGCGGTCGAAGCGCAGAAGCTTATCGGCATCAGCCTTGAGGGCTCGGTCGGCTGACCGGACAATATATATCCAGGAAAGAAAAAATGCTTGAGATCAAGAACCTGCATGCCCGCATCGTCGATGACGGCACCGAGATCATCCGCGGCCTGAACCTGACGGTGAAAAACGGCGAGGTCGCTGCCATCATGGGTCCGAACGGCTCGGGCAAATCGACGCTGTCCTATATCCTCGCCGGCCGTGAGGACTATGAGGTCACCGAAGGCGACATCCTCTATAACGGCCAGTCGATCCTCGAAATGGATCCGGCCGAGCGCGCCACCGCGGGCATCTTCCTCGCCTTCCAGTATCCGATGGAGATACCTGGCGTCGCGACCATGGAATTCCTGAAAGTGGCGATGAACGAGCAGCGCAAGGCGCGCGGCGAGGAGCCGCTGAAGATCCCGGAATTTTTGAAGCGGGTGAAAGAGGCGGCAGCCTCGCTCAACATGGATATGGCAATGCTCAAGCGGCCGCTCAATGTCGGCTTTTCCGGCGGCGAGAAGAAGCGGGCCGAGATCCTGCAGATGAAGCTGCTGGAGCCAAAGCTCTGCGTGCTCGACGAGACCGATTCCGGCCTCGACATCGATGCGCTGAAGATCGTCTCGGACGGCGTCAACGCGCTGCGTTCGCCCGACCGTGCCATCATCGTCATCACCCACTACCAGCGCCTGCTCGAGCACATCGTGCCCGATAGCGTGCACGTCCTATACAAGGGCCAGGTGATCAAGTCCGGCGACAAGTCGCTGGCGCTCGATCTCGAAGCCAATGGCTATGCCGGCGTGATCGGCGAAGCCGCGTGAGATGCCAGAAGGCCATTTTATGCTGAAAGGCGGGGCAAAACTGATGAATATGCATACACAACCCCAGCGCACACAGGCCGAAACGGCGTTGATCGACGCTTTCGGCGAGCGGCTGTCGCTGCTGCCGGGCGACGGCGCGGTGATGCTGAAGCGCGACGATGCCATTGAGGCAATCAAGCACGGGCTGCCGACGCGGCGCATCGAATCCTGGCATTACACTGACCTGCGCCGGCTGTTGACTGCGGTGCCGGCATTCGATCCGACGGCCGCCGCCAAAACGCTAACGCCCATCGTCGAAGGTTCCGCCGTGCTGGCGGTTCGGAACGGCGTCTCGAGTGCGAAATTCCCCGCGATCGAGGGCGTGACCGTCCAGCGCCTGTCGGAAAAGCTGACCGACGGCTCGATTGCACCCGGCCTCGACCCCTATGGCAGCGATGACGCCATCGGCGCGCTGAACACTGCTTTCGTCGCCGACGGCTATTTCGTCGACATCGCCGATGGCGCAGCACTGGAAAAGCCGATCGAATTGCAGAACCTGCAAGCCGGCGGACAGACCCATGTGCGCTTTCCCGTGCGTGTCGGCGCCGGCGCCAAGGCTGCGATTGTCGAGCGTCAGGCGGGCGAGGGCGCGGCTCTGGCCAGCTCCGTCAGCCAGCTGGTGTTGGGCGAGGGCGCCGAGGTGACCTGGCTGATCATCCAGGAACAGCCGGAAACGGCCACCCATCTGGCGCAGTTCAAGGCGCATCTCGGCAAGAATTCGAAGCTGACGCTGTTCTTCATGAATGCCGGCGGCAAGCTTGTGCGCCAGGAGATCGTGGTGAAGACCACGGGCGAAGGCGCCGATTTCAAATTGCGCGGCATCAACCTTCTGGCCGGCGACACCCACACCGACGTGACCATGGTGCTCGACCATGCCGTGCCGCATACGACATCGACGGAAGTGATCCGCAATGTCGTGACCGGCAAGGCGCGCGGCGTCTTCCAGGGCCGCATCAACGTCCACCAATACGCGCAGAAGACCAACGCCAAGATGGCCTGCAACACGCTGCTTTTGTCGGATGATGGCGAGTTCTCGACCAAGCCGGAGCTGGAAATCTTCGCCGACGATGTCATCTGCGGCCATGGCGCCACCGTCACCGAGATCGACCACAACCATCTGTTCTACCTGATGGCGCGCGGCATCGACGAGAAGAGCGCCCGCGGCTTGCTGGTGAAGGCGTTCGTCGCCGAAGTGATCGAGGAACTGGACGACGAAACCATCGTCGAGGCCCTGGAAACAAGGCTGGACGACTGGTTCGTGGCCCATGGGTAAGCACACTCTTTCCCTTCTCCCCTTGTGGGGTCCGAAGGACGGGCGAGGCAAGTGACTCGCCCCGGGCGGTGGCCGAGCGAAGCTCGGTCGGATGAGGGGTGCGTGACGAAGTGAGGCGGTGCCTCAAGAGAGCTTGTAATGGACCAGAAGATCGAAACAACCCCATACGACGTCGAGGCGATCCGCCGCGACTTCCCGATCCTGTCGCGTGAAGTCTACGGCAAACCGCTGGTCTATCTCGACAATGGCGCCTCGGCGCAGAAGCCGCAGGTGGTGCTGGATACGATCCAGCACGCCTATTCCCAGGAATACGCCAACGTGCATCGCGGCCTGCATTTCCTGTCGAATGCCGCAACCGACGCCTATGAGAAGGCACGCGAGACGGTGCGCCGTTTCCTCAATGCGCCAAGCACCGACAACATCGTCTTCACCTCGAACACGACCACGGCGATCAACACCGTGGCTTACGGCTATGGCATGCCCAATATCGGCGCGGGCGACGAGATCATGCTGTCGATCATGGAGCACCACTCCAACATCGTGCCGTGGCATTTCATCCGGGAACGGCAGGGCGCCAAGCTGGTCTGGGTGCCGGTCGACGATCTCGGCATCTTCCACATCGAGGAATTCGAAAAGCGGCTGACCGACAAGACAAAGCTCGTCGCCATCACGCATATGTCGAACGCGCTGGGCACGGTGACGCCGATCAAGGAAATCGTGCGCATCGCGCATTCGCGTGGCATTCCCGTACTTGTCGACGGCAGCCAGAGCGCCGTGCACATGCCGATCGACGTCCAGGACCTCGACTGCGATTTCTTCGTCTTCACCGGTCACAAGGTTTACGGGCCGTCCGGCATCGGCGTGCTTTACGGCAAGAAGGATATTCTCTCGGCCATGCGCCCTTTCATGGGCGGCGGCGAGATGATCGAGGAAGTGACGGAAGACGTCGTCACCTACAACGAGCCGCCGCACCGCTTCGAGGCCGGCACGCCGCCGATCGTGCAGGCGATTGGCCTGGGTGCAGCATTGGAATACATGGAAAAGGTTGGCCGCGAGCGCATTGCCGCCCATGAGGCCGATCTCAAGACCTATGCGCATGAACGGCTGCGCGCCATCAACTCGCTGCGCATCTTCGGCGACGCGCCGGACAAGGGCGCCATCATTTCTTTCGAATTGCAGGGCATTCATGCCCATGATGTGTCGATGGTGATAGACAGGCAGGGTGTTGCCGTCCGCGCGGGCACCCATTGCGCCCAGCCGCTGTTGAAACGCTTTGGCGTAACCTCCACATGCAGGGCATCGTTCGGCATGTATAATAACAGGGCCGAAGTCGACGCTTTGGCCGATGCGCTGGAAAAAGCGCGCAAGTTCTTCGGGTGACAGGTTCTTTGGATGACGACCATGGATGATGCGAGCCACACCACCGCGCCGGAAGCGGCCGTCAATCCGATGGTTTCCGCCTCGGCAATTCCCGCCGACGAGCTGGCGCGGCTGACCGACGACATCGTCTCGGCGCTGAAGACGGTCTATGACCCGGAAATACCGGCCGACATCTATGAGCTCGGCCTCATCTACAAGATCGACATCGAGGACAACCGCGCGGTCAAGATCGACATGACGCTGACCGCGCCCGGCTGTCCGGTGGCCGGCGAAATGCCAGGCTGGGTGGAAAACGCCGTCGGCGCCGTCGAAGGCGTCTCCGGCGTCGAGGTCAACATGACCTTCGACCCGCCCTGGTCGCCCGACCGCATGTCGGAAGAGGCGCAGGTGGCGGTGGGCTGGTACTAGGTTGACTGAGGTTGGTGCACTTGCACCAGTGGTAAAACTTCACCATTTTAGGTGAGGAATCATTCGGCAGGCCTTGAACCTGCATGGAATGGAAGAGGAAAAAGAATGGGACGTTTCGCCGTCATCACGATGACCGAAAAGGCCGCCGACCGGGTGCGCGAGATCGTCGCCACGCGCGACAATGCCCATGGCATTCGCCTCGGCATCAAGAAGGGCGGTTGCGCCGGCATGGAATATACGGTGGACCTGGTGACCGAGCCCAACACCAAGGACGACCATATCGAACGCGACGGCGCGCATGTCTATGTCGCGCCCGAGGCTGCCCTTTTCCTGTTCGGCACCGAGATGGATTTTGAGCAGACGACGCTGCGCACCGGCTTCACCTTCCACAACCCGAACCAGAGTTCGGCCTGTGGCTGCGGCGAATCCGTCGAACTCAAGCCCGCCGACCTGAAGGCGCTGGCTGAAGCGCGCGCTTCCGCCTGATCTTCCTTCTCCCCGTTCACGGGGAGGTGAGGAATGGTCCGCGCAGCGGGCGAAAAGCCAATTGCTTGGCTTTTCGAATGACGAACGGCCCGAAGGGCCGGATGAGGGGCAGCGCTGACCATCGGAAGTCGCGCTCCGCGCCTCCCTGCTTACTTCACCCACATCTTCGTCCGCTTGTGCCAGTCGGCGATCGATTCCTCGGGATAGACGTCGAACGCCTTGTCCTTTTTGCCGATCACCGGCTCGACCCAACTCGCCTTGTATTTCAACATCAGATGCACCTTCTCCGGCGGCTTCGGCAGCTCGCTGTCGATTGCCGAGGCGAAGGGGTGGACCAGGTCCGGCCATGTCGGATCGTAGAGCCAGAGCGCCGAACCGCACTTCTTGCAGAAATTGCGCTCGCCCGTCGAAATCTCGCACTTTGGATGCTCGTCGTCCGCGATCTCGGCCTGGTAGACGCCGAGATTGCGCTTGCCCTTGATTTTCAGCGTTTTGTAATCGGCGCCGAGATTGACGGCGAAGCCGCCGCCGCCCTGCTGCTTGCGGCAGATCGAGCAGTAGCACAGCATGAACGGCACCGGCGTGTTGCTCTCCACCTCGAAATGGACGGCATCGCAGCGGCAGGATCCCTTGAGCAGCAGCGGCATGACAAGACTCCGACGGATGGCTCTCAACTTGCCAGCATGGTTTTTGATTGCAGCCATGGCAAGCCCGGTGACATGATTGCGGCATGGACAATGAACGCATCGAAGAACTGTTCGAAGGCCTCGGCCCGGTCAGTATCCGAAAACTGTTCGGCGGCAAGGGTATCTATTTCGACGGCGTCATCGTCGCCATCGTGCTGCGCGGCGAATTGCTGCTCAAGGCTGACGAGCAAAGCGCGCCCGACTTCGAAGCCGCCGGCTGCAAGCAATGGACCTATACCGGCACCCGCCACGGCAAGCTGGTCGCGATGCCGTACTGGAGCATTCCCGACAGCGCGTTTGATGATCCTGACGAGATGAGGGTGTGGGCGCGCCGGGCTTATGAGGCGGGACGAAGGGCGGGGAAGTGAACCGGGACCGCCGCGTTTCTTCCCACCCCCCTCTGTCCTGCCGGACATCTCCCCCGCAAGGGGGGAGATCAGTTGTCAAATTGGTCTTCGCCAATCACCAACGTTGAAAAATGGGAGCCTGCGGCTAAGCTGTTAATCTCCCTCCTTGCGGGGGAGATGGCCGGCAGGCCAGAGGGGGGTGCTGTCCCGCCGACTTAGGCGATCCTACAGCGCCGTCGCAATCCTCGCCGCCAGCCGCGCATTGTTCTCGACCAGCGCGATGTTGGTCTTCAAGCTCCGGCCGCCGGTCAGTTCGAGGATTTTGCCCAACAGGAACGGCGTCACCGCCTTACCGGTCACATTCTGCACTTCCGCCGCCTTCTGCGCGGCCTCGATATAGCCGGCCATCTCGTCGGCCGGGATTTCATCGTCCTGCGGCACCGGGTTGGCGATCAGCATGCCGCCGACCAGGCCAAGTGCCGCCCTGGTCTTGTAGAAATGCGCGATCTCTTCCGGTCTGTGCAGGGTCAGCGGCGCGCGGAACGGCGAATGCCGCGACCAGAAGGCCGGCATCGTCTCGCAGCCATGGCCAATCACCGGCACGCCGCGCGTCTCCAGCACTTCCAGCGTCTTTTCGATGTCGAGGATCGCCTTGGCGCCGGCCGAGACGACGATGACCGGCGTGCGCGCCAACTCGTCGAGATCGGCCGAGATGTCGAAGCTCTTTTCCGCGCCCTTGTGGACGCCGCCAATGCCGCCGGTGGCGAACACCTTTATCCCGACCATGTCAGCGGCGATCATGGTGGCGGCGACCGTGGTGCCGCCGGTGCGGCCTTGCGCCACCGCAAAGCCGAGATCGGCGCGCGACAGCTTCATGGCGTCGCCGGTCATGGCCAGCGACTCGCGCTCGCCGTCGGAAAGCCCGATCTTGATGCGGCCGGCGACCACGGCGATCGTCGCTGGCACCGCGCCATTATCCAGGATTATCTTTTCGACATTGGCGGCCATGGCGCCATTGTCGGGGTAAGGCATGCCATGGGTGATGATGGTGCTTTCCAGCGCCACGACGGGGCGGCCAGCGGCGAGCGCCTCGGCCACGGGCGCGTGGAGGTCGATGAAGGGGCGGGCGCTTTGCGGTGTCATGATGGTCTCCGATCCGGAGATCCGCGCGTCCGCTTGGACGTCGCGCTCCGGCAATGGCAATTGGCCGCCCTCATGCCATTTCCTGCGCGTCGGGCACAAGAGCCAGTGCCTCGGTGAAGGTCGCGGCGGTGAAGGCCGGCACGGCATCCGAACTTTCGATGGCGAGCGTCGCCGCGGCAACGCCTTCGCGGAGGGCCTGGCGCAATGCCAGGCCGCGCAGCAGGGCAGCGATGGTGGCGCCGGCCAGCGCGTCGCCGGCGCCGGTTACGTCGGCGACTTTTCTCGGCGCCGGCGGCAGGATAGAGAAGGCGCCGGCTTCGTCGAATCCCAGCACCGGGCCGTCGCCCGCCGTCACCACGCCACTGGTGAGGCCGCTGCAGCGCAGTCCGTCGACGGTCTCGCGCTCGGTGGCATTGGCATCGACGCCGGCCAGCGCCATGGCCTCGCGCCGGTTCATGAAGACCTGCGCGAGTTCCTTCAGCACCGGTATCAGCCGCACCACCTTGGCCGGCGAAATGGCGATGGCGAACACCGGCTTGCCGGCGGCGAGCCCCACCAGCCGCTCCAGCGCCGTTGATGGCAGATTGGCGTCGCAGAGCACCGCATCGGCCTCGGCGACCAACTCGCGCACCTTGGAGCGGCGGATCTGCTTGGGGAACGCCAAATCGTAGAGCGCCATATCGGCAAAGCCGGTGATCAGCTCGCCGTCGCGATCGATCAGCGCCGTGTAGCTCGGCGTCGTGCGGTCGAGGAAAACCGCCGACAGGTCGGCAATGCCGGAGTCGGCGATGGCGCGCGCAACCGTCTCGGCCGAGGCATCGCCGCCGCGCACCGACAAAAGCGAGGCCGAGACGCCGCGCCGCACCAGGCTGCGCAGCGCGTTGAATACGCCGCCGCCGACATCCTCGCGCATCGTGCCGGGGTTGGACGCCGCGGGCACGTACGTGCCCGACACATGGCCGCGGCGATCGATATGGGCGCCGCCCACCGCCAGTATCTTTGCTGATTTCACCATGCCGGCGATATGACCTTTGTTATTCGAGCCGCACAAGCGCTACGCTGTGCGGCGGAGCTTCGCAGGCGAGCCGGCGATTCGGCCGATCGAAACAGCCGGAGCGTCTGGCCCAATGCGGAACGCATCCGAAAACAAAACCACGAGACAAAAAAAGAACAAATCCGGATAAAGATGGTTTTTCAGTCATTTGACCCCTCTTGCCAAATGAGAACAAAAGTAGTACAAAATGGGCAGGGATTACGGATTGTCCGGCCTTCATTGACGACCAAGGGGTGATGTATCATGGCTCAGAATTCTTTGCGGCTTGTAGAGGACAAAGCGGTGGACAAATCAAAGGCTCTGGACGCAGCGCTGTCGCAAATCGAGCGCGCCTTCGGCAAGGGCTCGATCATGCGGCTTGGCGCCAATGAGCAGGTCGTCGAGATCGAAACCGTGCCGACGGGATCGCTGGGCCTCGACATCGCGCTTGGCGTTGGCGGCCTGCCGCGCGGCCGCATTGTCGAGATCTACGGGCCGGAAAGCTCGGGCAAGACGACGCTGGCGCTGCATACGGTGGCGGAAGCCCAGAAGAAAGGCGGCATCTGCGCCTTCGTCGATGCCGAGCATGCGCTCGACCCGGTCTATGCCCGCAAGCTCGGCGTGGACCTCGAAAACCTGCTGATCTCGCAGCCCGACACCGGCGAGCAGGCGCTGGAAATCTGCGACACGCTGGTGCGTTCCGGCGCCATCGACGTTCTGGTGGTCGATTCGGTGGCGGCACTGACGCCGCGCGCTGAAATCGAGGGCGAGATGGGCGATTCTCTGCCCGGTCTTCAGGCGCGTCTGATGAGCCAGGCGCTGCGCAAGCTGACCGCCTCGATCTCGCGCTCCAACACCATGGTCATCTTCATCAACCAGATCCGCATGAAGATCGGCGTCATGTTCGGTTCGCCCGAAACCACGACCGGCGGCAACGCGCTGAAATTCTACGCTTCGGTGCGCCTCGACATCCGCCGCATCGGCTCGGTCAAGGACCGCGACGAGGTCGTCGGCAACCAGACCCGGGTCAAGGTGGTCAAGAACAAGCTGGCGCCGCCCTTCAAGGTGGTCGAGTTCGACATCATGTATGGCGAGGGCGTCTCCAAGACCGGCGAACTGGTCGATCTCGGCGTCAAGGCCGGCGTGGTCGAGAAGTCCGGCGCCTGGTTCTCCTACAATTCGCAGCGTCTCGGCCAAGGTCGCGAAAACGCCAAACTGTTCCTGCGCGACAATCCCGACACGGCGCGCGAGATCGAACTTGCGCTGCGGCAGAATGCCGGGCTGATCGCCGAGAAATTTCTTGAAAATGGCGGCCCCGAGCGCGGCGAAAGCGACGACGGCTTCGAGGAAGAATCCGGCGCCATGTAGGGCACGGCCATAAATCCGGTCTATTACCCGATGCTTAAGTAACCGAGTTCTTTAGTATTGCGTTTCAAACCGCCGGCCTTCGCGCCGGCGGTTTTCGTTTTTGGGCAGCGTGAAGCCGGCTTGGCAGTTGCCGGATTGGCCCAATTCCGTGTTTCTGGACAGGGTGGGGCGTGCCCGCTAAAAGGCCAAGTCGATCTTCTAAAAAGCAGAGACCAGTGTCCGCCGGCCGTGCCGGCGGTTTTCGCGAAAAGGCAGCAGTCATGAGTGGCGTGAACGAGATCCGGTCGACATTCCTCGACTATTTTCGCAAGGAGGGCCACGAGGTCGTGGCCTCGAGCCCGCTGGTGCCGCGCAACGACCCGACGCTGATGTTCACCAATGCCGGCATGGTGCAGTTCAAGAACGTCTTCACCGGCCTGGAGAAGCGGTCCTATTCGCGCGCCACCACCGCGCAGAAAAGCGTGCGGGCCGGCGGCAAGCACAACGACCTCGACAATGTCGGCTACACCGCGCGCCATCTGACCTTCTTCGAAATGCTCGGCAATTTCTCCTTCGGCGACTATTTCAAGGAGCGCGCCATCGAACTGGCCTGGAACCTGATCACCAAGGAGTTCGGGCTGAACAAGGACAAGCTGCTGGTCACTGTCTATCACACCGATGACGAGGCGGCCGGCTTCTGGAAGAAGATCGCCGGTTTCTCCGATGACCGCATCATCCGCATCCCGACCTCCGACAATTTCTGGGCTATGGGCGACACCGGACCGTGCGGGCCGTGCTCGGAAATCTTCATCGACCGTGGCGATCACATCTGGGGCGGCCCTCCCGGCAGCCCGGAGGAGGACGGCGACCGCTTCCTTGAATTCTGGAACCTGGTGTTCATGCAATATGAGCAGGTCACCAAGGATGAGCGCATCGACCTGCCGCGGCCGTCGATCGACACCGGCATGGGCCTGGAGCGCATGGCGTCCATCCTGCAAGGGGTGGAAAGCGTCTTCGAGACCGACCTGTTCCGCCACCTGATCGATGCGGCCTCGTCGGCGCTCGGGCAGGGACCCGACAAGGAGACGGTCGCCTCCTTCCGCGTCATTGCCGACCATCTGCGCTCGTCCTCTTTCCTGGTGGCCGATGGCGTGCTGCCGTCGAACGAAGGCCGCGGCTATGTGCTGCGCCGCATCATGCGCCGCGCCATGCGCCATGCGCAGTTGCTCGGCGCCAAGGAGCCGTTGATGTGGAAGCTGGTGCCGGCGCTGGTGCGTGAGATGGGCCAGGCCTATCCCGAACTGCCACGCGGCGAACAGCTGATCACCGAGACGCTGAAGCTCGAGGAGACCAGGTTCCGCAAGACGCTGGTGCGCGGCCTCGGCCTGCTCTCGGAGGCGACGGAGACGCTTCATGCCGGTGACATGCTGGACGGCGAGACTGCCTTCAAGCTCTATGACACGTACGGCTTCCCGCTCGATCTGACGCAGGATGCACTGCGCCAGCGCAGCATCTCGGTCGACCTTGCCGGCTTCACCCATGCGATGGAGCAGCAGAAGGCCGAAGCGCGCAAGCATTGGGCTGGCTCCGGCGACGCGGCCACCGAGACCATCTGGTTTTCTGTACGCGAGAAGGCCGGCGCCACCGAATTCCTCGGCTACGAGACCGAACAGGCGGAAGGCCTCATCCAGGCCCTGGTCAAGGACGGCAAGACAGTCGATAGCGCCGGCAAGGGCGACGTGGTGGCGGTGGTCGTCAACCAGACGCCGTTCTATGGCGAGTCGGGCGGCCAGATGGGCGACACCGGCATCATCTCCGGCGAAGGTTTCTCGATCGAGGTTTCCGACACGCAGAAAAAGGCCGACGGCCTGTTCGTGCATCTGGGCAAGGTGACGAACGGCACGGTCAAGCCAGGTGCAGCCGTCGAGCTGAAAGTTGACCATGCGCGCCGCACCCGGCTGCGTGCCAATCATTCGGCAACGCATCTGATCCATGAGGCGCTGCGCGAGGTGCTGGGCACCCATGTCGCGCAGAAAGGTTCGCTGGTCGCGCCCGAGCGCCTGCGCTTCGACATCTCGCACAACAAGCCGATCTCGGCCGAAGATCTCGAAGAGGTCGAGCGCATGGCCAACGAAATCGTCGTCCAGAACAGCCCGGTGACGACGCGGCTGATGTCGGTCGACGATGCCATCGCCGAAGGCGCCATGGCGCTGTTCGGCGAAAAATACGGCGACGAGGTGCGTGTCGTCTCGATGGGCACCGGCGTGCATGGCGCCAAGGCCAATAGACCCTATTCCGTCGAACTTTGTGGCGGCACCCATGTCCGGGCGACCGGCGATATTGGTCTGGTCCGTGTCGTCTCCGACAGCGCGGTCGCCGCCGGCGTGCGCCGCATCGAGGCGCTGACCGGCGAAGCCGCACGAAAATATCTCGACGAGCAGGACAGGCGCCTGAAGGCGACGGCGGCTGTGTTGAAGATTTCGCCGGCCGACGTGCCGGCGCGTGTCGAGGCGCTGCTCGAGGAACGCAAGAAGCTCGAGAAGGAACTGAGCGAAGCCCGCAAGAAACTCGCGCTGGGCGGTGGTGCCGCGGCCGATGCTCCGGCCACCACCGAAACCGTCGCCGGTATCGGCTTCCTCGGCAAAGCGGTTTCCGGCGTGTCGCCGAAGGATTTGAAGCCGCTGGCCGATGCCGGCAAGACTTCGCTCGGCTCAGGCGTCGTCGTCTTCGTCGGTGCGGGCGAAGACAACAAGGCAAGCGTCGTGGTCGCCGTGACGGACGATCTCGTCGGCCGCTTCAGCGCTGTCGATCTTGTGCGCGTTGCCTCGGCCGCATTGGGCGGGCAGGGCGGTGGCGGACGGCCCGACATGGCGCAAGCCGGCGGCCCGGACGCCTCGAAGGCCAATGATGCGATCGCCGCGGTGAGGGCGGCGCTGGAGGCAGCCTGAAAGCCACCCTATGTCGTATCTGGTTTGTGTGCGGCTTTCCGGCCTTCGCCGCCGTGCTTGCCATTCTGTGGCTGATAGTGGCAAGCCGGCAATCAGCTCTTAGACGGTCCGTCTAGCTAGTTCTTTTCGCCGCCTTCAGGGCGCGCGTCATTCTGCTGGAATCGCCCCAGGTGGACAGCCAGATCAGCACGTCCGTGGCGATCGAAATCAGCGACCGTAAAAAGTTCAGCGCCGGGCCGGGCGATTTCAGCTGCTCTTCGGCGTGATGGAGATGGGCGAGCTCTTCCTCGCGGATCGCCAGGATGATGCCGTGCAAGTCGTGGTCGCGATTGGCGAGGAAAAACAGCTGATCGTCCAGATGGCGATGCACCGCCGCTTCAACCGCCGCCGTGCAGGCCCAGATGCCTTGCGGACCGAGCAGGGCGGTGACAAAACCCAGCACCCAGCCACCCAGCTCCAGAACTGCATCACCCGGCACGGTCGCGACCGCCGCGCCGGCATGGCGGCGCGGAACGCAGCGCAATGCGTGCGCTCGTGCCCAAGCATCTCCGACAAGGATGGCACGCAATCCGGCCATAAGCGCCTGGCGACAAGAATCTGCGCCGAATAGATCCTGATCGCACCGAACTCACCGGCGTGGTTGACCCTGACAATTCTGGCGACGGTGAGCGCGTCCTGGCGAGATGGGTCAGCCATGGCCCGAACCCATATCAGCCCGCCGCCAGGCTCGGACGTTTTGCGATGCCCTCCCACCAGGCCTGGATGTCGGCGAACGCCGCAAGCAGCTTTTGCCCGTCGGCGACCTTGACGAAATAGGCGATGATGGATGCCGCATGCAGGTCGGCCAGCGTCAGCTGGTCCCCGAGCAGCCACGGCCCGGGAGGCTTGAGTGCGGTGAGCACCCGCAGCACCGTTTCCGCCTGGCGCAGCCCGTTGGCGACCAGTGCCTCGTCTGGCGCTTCCTTCTCAAGCCGCTCGACGGCGACGTCCCAGACCATCGATCTGTAGGCATAGGCGTCGAGCATGCCGATGATCTGGTTCATCGTTGCGCGGGTGCGGGCGTCTTTTGGCTGCAGTGCCGGGCCGTCGAACGCCTCGTCGACATAGCGGGCGATTGCGCTGGTTTCGAACAGGCGAAACCCGCCGTGCTCGAAGGCCGGAATGCGGCCGAAAGGGTGATGCTCGAAGTACCAGGCGGGAGTGCCCTCGGCGGCAAAGACATCGACCGGCACAAGGTCGTAGTCGATGCCTTTTTCCGCCAGCACGAGGCGGACGATGCGCACATAGACGCTGTAGTCCGCCCCGTAGACGACCGGCTTGGCCATGGCTGCCGGCTTACGCCATCGCCTTCTGCAAATTCTCGTCGATCTTGTCGAGGAAGCCGGTGGTCGACAGCCATGGTTGGTCGGGACCGATCAAGAGCGACAGGTCCTTGGTCATGAAGCCGCTCTCAACCGTCTGGATGCAGACCTTCTCCAGCGTGTCGGCAAATCGCTTCAACTCGGCATTATCGTCGAGCTTGGCGCGGTGGGCGAGGCCGCGCGTCCAGGCGAAGATCGAGGCGATCGAATTGGTCGAGGTTTCCTCGCCCTTCTGGTGCTGGCGATAGTGGCGCGTCACGGTGCCGTGCGCGGCCTCCGCTTCCACCGTCTTGCCGTCCGGCGTCATCAGCACGGAGGTCATCAGGCCAAGCGAGCCAAAACCTTGCGCCACCGTGTCGGACTGGACGTCGCCGTCATAATTCTTGCAGGCCCAGACGTAGCCGCCAGACCATTTCAGGGCGGAGGCCACCATGTCGTCGATCAGCCGGTGCTCGTACCACAGCTTCTTCGCCTTGAACTCGGCCTCGAATTCAGCCTCGTAGACCTCCTGGAAAATGTCCTTGAAGCGGCCATCATAGGCTTTGAGGATGGTGTTCTTGGTCGAGAGATAAACCGGATAGTTGCGCAGCAGGCCGTAATTCAGCGAGGCGCGGGCGAATTCCCGGATGGAGTCGTCGAGATTGTACATCGCCATGGCAACGCCGGCGCCGGGTGCGTCGTACACGTCATGCTCGATCACCTTGCCGTCCTCGCCGACGAACTTGATGGTCAGCTTGCCCTTGCCGGGGAAGCGGAAGTCGGTGGCGCGATACTGGTCGCCGAAGGCATGACGGCCGACGATGATGGGCTTGGTCCATCCCGGCACCAGACGCGGCACGTTCTTCATGATGATCGGTTCGCGGAAAATGGTGCCGCCGAGAATGTTACGGATGGTGCCGTTCGGCGACTTCCACATCTTCTTCAGCTTGAATTCCTCGACGCGCTGCTCGTCGGGCGTGATCGTCGCGCATTTCACACCGACGCCCCATTTCTTGATGGCATTGGCCGAATCGATGGTCACCTGGTCGTTGGTGGCGTCGCGGTGCTCGACGCCGAGGTCGTAATATTCGAGCTTCAGGTCGAGATAAGGGTGGATCAGCTTGTCCTTGATGAACTGCCAGATGATGCGGGTCATCTCGTCGCCGTCGAGCTCGACGACCGGGTTCGCCACCTTGATCTTCGCCATGAAAAGAATGCCTCGCTTTTGGGGAACAAAACGGCCTCGCCCGCATGGCTTCGGCCGGGAATGCGGAGCGTATATCAAAGCCTATTTGGCCGCGCAAACGACGATCCGTGCAGAATGGGTCGCCTGTGCCGCGACCGGTGTTTTGCAAAAGCTTCATTTTGCCAAGCGGATGTGGCAGGGGAACGCTGAAATGCCGCAAACAGCAGTTCATTGAGATCATGTCCGCCGTCGATCATCCTGAAAACGCATCCGCCGCCGGGCCGGCGATCATCCTGGTCGAGCCGCAGCTCGGCGAGAATATCGGCATGGTTGCGCGCGCCATGGCCAATTTCGGCCTTGCCGAACTGAGACTGGTCAACCCGCGTGACGGCTGGCCGAGCGAGAAGGCGCGCGCCGCCGCCAGCCGCGCCGACCATGTCATCGATGCCGTAACAGTGTTCGGCGATCTGGCGTCCGCCGTCGCCGACCTCAACTTCGTCTTCGCCACCACGGCGCGGGAGCGCGACGGCTTCAAACCCGTGCGTGGTCCGGTCGAGGCGGGCAGGGCGCTGAGGGCGCGTCAGATGGCCGGCCTGCGCACCGGCATCTTGTTCGGCCGCGAGCGTTTTGGGCTCTACAATGACGAGGTCGGGCTGGCCGACGAGATCGTCACCTTCCCGGTCGATCCCGGCTTTTCGTCGCTCAACATCGCCCAGGCCGTGCTGTTGATGTCCTATGAATGGATGAAATCCGGCCTGGAGGACGAGACGGCGACCAATTTCTCCAGTCCTGAAATGAAGCCGGCGAGCAAGGAAGAGTTGCACGGCCTGTTTGCCTATCTCGAAGGCGCGCTCGAAGCGCGCGGTTATTTCCGCCCGGCGCCCAAGAAACCCAAGATGGTCGACAATCTGCGCGCCGTCTTGACGCGCGCCGGTTTCGCCGAGCCGGAACTGAAAGTGCTGCGCGGCATCATCTCGTCGCTCGACCGGTTTTCGCCGGCCATGCCGCGCGGTGACGGCTCGCCGGGAGACGATCCAAGGCGTTTGCCGGCCGCTGCGCGAAAACCCCAGGCAGATAAAGAAGATTAGAAATCGCTAAGCTTCGAACGGCTGAAGTAACCGAATTTTATTTGCTTATCATCCATTGTTGTCAAAACGGTGGGGTGGCAGATGTTCACGTCCAAAATCGGCCGTATGCGCTTCTTCTTCTATTCCCTCGGCGTAGCCCTGCTCGAGGCCGTTCTTGCCGTGCTGTGCATCGTTGGCACGATCGGCTTTGAGGGGCTGGTCAACTCGGCGCCCGGTCCATCGCGGCAAGGGATGGCAGGCGCGGTTCTGATCGTTTCCCTCCTGGCTGTGGTCATGCGTGCCAACATCGCCTGGCGACGCAGCCGCGACGCCAACGGCAAAGCCTGGATCCTGTGGTCCTACATCGTGTTCTGCGCCATCTACGCCTTTCTGCAGGCAGGCACGCTGCTGGTCATCGATTTCAACAATCCGGAAAGCACGTCCAGCGGTTTGAACCTGCTTGCGCTGTCGATCTTTGGCCTTTGGTGCACGATTCTGGTGGCTAAGCCGGTGGCGGGCATCAATATCGACGAACTGACATCGGTTTTCGATTTCGATGGCGATACGCCCATGCCTGCGGCATCCAGCCGGATGGCCAGCAGCGCGGCACAGTCTTCTATGCGCAACGCCACACCGGCCACGCGCTCGGTGCCGTCCGCCCAGCCTCTGGGCCGTCCGCGGCCCGCCGGCTTCGGCAAGCGCGGGCTCTAGAGCAGCCGAGGCAAGGTCGTCTTCGCCGGCTTTGCGTGGAAGTTGCTAACATTCGCCACTTCAAGGCCATGATGGTTGCAGATAGAACGGCATTGGCCAATGACCGCCAAGCCTTCTGATCCAGCCTCTTTCATGGTCCGATATCAATGAGCCACCGTCCGATACTGATGTTCGATTCCGGCGTTGGCGGATTGACCGTGCTGCGCGAAGCGCGCGTGCTGATGCCCGACCGGCGCTTCGTCTACGTCGCCGATGACAAGGCCTTTCCCTACGGCGCCTGGGAAGAGCCGGCGCTGCAGGCCCATATAGTCGAGCTCTTCGCCAAGCTGCTCGACCGTTTTGATCCGGAAATTTCGGTCGTCGCCTGCAATACCGCTTCGACGCTGGTGATCGATGCGTTGCGGGAAAAATTCCCTGGCCATCCCTTTGTCGGCACGGTGCCGGCAATCAAGCCGGCTGCCGAGCGCACCCGGTCCGGGCTGGTCTCGGTGCTGGCGACGCCGGGCACGGTGAAGCGCCAGTACACGCGCGACCTGATCGGCAAATGGGCGCAGAAATGCCATGTCCGGCTGGTCGGCAGCAACAATCTGGCCGGACTGGCCGAGGCCTACATGCGCGAGGGCTTTGTCGACGAGGAGGCCGTGCGTGCCGAGATCGCACCGTGTTTCGTCCAGCATGACGATTTGCGCACGGACATCGTCGTGCTCGCCTGCACGCACTATCCGTTCCTGGCCAATCGCATGCGCAAGACCGCGCCCTGGCCGGTCGACTGGATCGACCCGGCCGAGGCGATTGCGCGGCGTGCTCTGTCGCTGCTTCCGGCTGTCGACGGGCCATTGCCGCAAAGCGAGCCCGACATCGCCGTCTTTACCTCGGGAAAGGCGGATTTCGCCATCAGCCGGCTGATGCAGGGTTTTGGATTGAGCGCGCGCTAATGCATGTCGCCCAAAAGTGCGCAGCGGTTTTGGGACAACGACATGCAAAAAACAAAAAAACCAAAGCGCGTCGCCGACGCGCTTTAGACAGGTTCGAAGACAATGACGCGCCGATCCGGATCGGCCGAAACAAGCCTTAGCGTCAGGCCATCGCCCTGCCTGAACCCTGAGGCCTTCACATTCGCAACGACAGGCATGTCCGAGAGCTGAACGCGCGCACGCTGATCACCGACGTCGGTGACGACGGCCTTGAATGTTTCACCCACGCGCCCCCTCAGCATCACCGCCTCGGCAAGGTCGATGGCCGCGT
Source organism: Mesorhizobium sp. M1078 (assembly GCF_040318615.1). NCBI lineage: Bacteria > Pseudomonadati > Pseudomonadota > Alphaproteobacteria > Hyphomicrobiales > Phyllobacteriaceae > Mesorhizobium > Mesorhizobium sp. M1078. Next base: position 212,358 of record NZ_JAMYMP010000006.1, on the reverse strand, counting down.
GGTTGATCTGCGAGGCGCGGGCGCCTGCGCGGCCCATCACCTTTGGCAGTCTGGAAAACGCCTCGGTAACGGCTTGCGGCACCGGCTGGCCGTTGACGATGGCCAGCACGCAGCGCACGACATAGCGATCGGCCAGCCGCCTCAGGGGTGCGGTGGCGTGGGCATAGGTCGCGGCCATCGCCTCGTGCCAGGGGACAACGCCTTCTTCATAGGGTTGGTAGGACGCACCGGAGCCGGCGCGGCGGATTTCCAGCATCAGCGCTGCCTGTTGCATGTTGGTCGGATCGAGGGTTCGCTGATAGTCGGACAGGCTGGTCGAAGGAGGCCAGGACAGGCCTAAGGCCCGTGCCGCGCTGCGCAGTCTTTGTACTTTGGAAGCATCGGGCGGCGCCATCACCCGGAACAACCCGGTCCGGTGTGCCAGCATGGCGTCGGCAATCGCCATGTTGGCGGCCAGCGAAAGTGCTGCGTTGTCTTGCTCGGATTGCAGCAGCGGTCTGAACGCAAGCTGGAATGTGCCATCGGCAAGCTGTTCCACCTCCTGCTCGGGCGGGTCGACGCGCGAAGCGCCGCGACGATCTTCGGCCGCCGCCATGCGCCGCGCGATTTCGGCGAAGCCGACTGGGACGTCGGCGGCCTGCACGCTGTCATAGGCGAGCTTGGCGCGGCTTTGAATGATTGCCCGCTCCGCGCCATCCAGCCTTACCGCTCCGTCGTCGGCGATCCGGACCGTGAAGATGACAGCCGGACGCGGACCGCCGGGCAGCAAGCTCGCGGCGCCCTCGGCAATGACCCGGGGATAGAGCCCGGCCTTCCCGTCCGGCAAATACAGGGTTTCGCCCCGCGCCCAGGCTTCGCGATCCACCGCGTCGCCGTCTGCGACGAACCAGGCTACGTCGGCAATGGCATAGTGCAACAGAAGGTCGCTACCGCTCGCTTCGATCGAAAACGCTTGGTCAAGATCGGTGGAAGCCGCGGGGTCGAGCGTCACGAAGGGCATCGCCGTGCGGTCGGCATGCTGGTCGGGCACGCGCCTGGCCGCCGTCTGTGCCATGGCCATTACATCAGGGGGAAATCCCTCCGGCACATGGAACTCGGTGCGGATTTTCGCGAGGCCGGTAGCGAGTGCCTGCGAGGGATCGTTCAACGATTTCATGGCGCCGTCCTACACCGGCGTTGCGGGCACGGGAAGGTGGTTTGCCGGCAGTGCCGGCCGACCATGGGCTGGCATGAGCGCGGAACGGAAGTTGACCGCCAGCGCTGGAACCGTAGCCGGAGCGCAACGTTTCTTCCCTTGGCAGCAAAGGAGGAGCCGATATGCCTGCAACCTCAAAAGCACAGCAAAAGGCCGCTGGCGCAGCCCTGTCGGCCAAGCGCGGCGAGACCAGGAAGAGCGAGCCTCAAGGCGCGTCGAAGTCGATGTACAATTCGATGAGCGAAAAACAGCTCGAGGAATTCGCAGAGACCAAGCGCAAAGGCCTGCCGGAGAAGAAATCGGCAGACTGAAATCTTGAACCGAGTTGATAAACAAAGCCCGTGGCCGAAACCACGGGCTTCTTCGATTCAGGCCAAGCCCGAAACTCCTGACGTCACCAGCAGCGCTTCACCTTGTAGCGGATGACCTTCTTGTGGCCATGCCGCCAGATGACCTTCTTCTTCACCACGACATGGCAGGTCTGACGATGCTTGTGGCCCTGCCAATGCTTGGCCATCGCTGGCTCGGGCACGGCGATCGACATCGTCCCGGCCAGGACGGCTGCACCGACCAACGAGAGGAAAAACTTCTTCATGCGACTTCGGGCTCCTTTGGCTCCAGTCCCTTCCTAAATGCCGTCGGCGCAACAACCTCCCGCCGCATCCGGCACGGCACTCAACGCCAAAGACGTGATATGGTTGCCGGGCCCAGCGCCAGCGACGCGCTTGACTCTGCTCAAATCTCCGTTTATCGAGCGCACCAACACCGGGCCGCAATGCCCGGTTGTTTCTTTTGCATGGCAAGCCCGGGAAAGCAGGTTTATCGTTTCCTGGGTTTTGTCTAGACTGACGTGTCCCGTGGGTTTTCCGCCGCGTTGCGTGGGAAAACCCTGTCAGGCCTCGAAAACGGAGGCCAGAGGAGGGCGCGTTTCCTTCACCCGGACCATGAGGTTCCGGGTGGTTTGTTTTGAAAGGGAATGCGATGAGCAAGCGCGAATCCGCGAAGTACAAGATCGACCGCCGTCTCGGCGAAAACATCTGGGGCCGCCCGAAGTCCCCGGTCAACAAGCGTGAATACGGCCCCGGCCAGCACGGCCAGCGCCGCAAGGGCAAGCTTTCCGATTTCGGCCTGCAGCTGCGCGCCAAGCAGAAGCTGAAGGGTCACTATGGTGATGTCTCCGAAAAGCAGTTCCGCAAAGTCTATGAAGAGGCTGATCGCCGCAAGGGCGACACCTCCGAGAACCTGATCGGCCTGCTCGAGTCGCGTCTCGACGCGGTCGTCTACCGCTCCAAGTTCGTGCCGACCATTTTCGCGGCTCGCCAGTTCGTCAACCACGGCCACGTCAACGTCAACGGCAAGCGCGTCAACATCGGCTCGTACCGTTGCAAGCCGGGCGACGTCGTCGAAGTGCGCGAAAAGTCGAAGCAGTTGGTCATCGTGCTGGAAGCGGTCGGCCTCGCCGAGCGCGACGTGCCGGACTATATCGAAGTCGATCACAACAAGATGGTCGCGACCTTCTCGCGCATCCCCGGCCTGGCCGACGTACCGTTCGCCGTGCAGATGGAGCCGAACCTGGTCGTCGAATTCTATTCGCGCTAAGCGATCGCTTTTCTGCGATACCGGAAAGGGCCGCCCGTCGAGGCGGCCTTTTCTTTGTCGGCCATGTCCGCTAATCCGGCACTCTCGGCTATGGAAAGCGACAAGCCATGAACATGCTGGCAGACATCGAAACAGTTGAACCGATTGCTGAAGGCGGCTTCCATCCGCTGTTTGCCGACGTGCCGTCTTCCGTCGAGTTCAACAAACTGCGTAAGCGGCTGTTGCGGTTGACCCGCCAGGCGGTCGAGGATTTCGCCATGACGAGGCCCGGCGACCGTTGGCTTGTCGCTTTGTCCGGCGGCAAGGATTCCTACGGCCTGCTGGCCGTGCTGCTCGATCTCAAATGGCGCGGGCTGCTGCCGGTCGAGCTGCTGGCCTGCAATCTCGACCAGGGCCAGCCGAATTTTCCGAAGCACATTTTGCCCGATTACCTCGATGCGCTTCGCATTCCCCATCGCATCGAGTATCAGGACACCTATTCGGTGGTCACCGACAAGCTGCCTCAGGGCAGCACCTATTGCTCGCTGTGCTCGCGGCTGCGGCGCGGCCATCTCTATCGCATCGCGCGCGAGGAGGGCTGTTCGGCGCTGGTCCTCGGCCACCACCGCGAGGACATTCTCGAAACCTTCTTCATGAATCTATTCCATGGCGGCCGCCTTGCCGCCATGCCGCCAAAGCTGCTCAATGACGACGGCGACGTCATGGTGCTGCGGCCGCTGAGCTACTGCGCCGAGGTCGATCTGGAGAAATTCGCCGCCGCGATGAAATTCCCGATCATTCCCTGCGATCTCTGCGGCAGCCAGGAAGGCCTGCAGCGCAACGCCATGAAGGCGATGCTGGACGATATGGAAAAGCGCATGCCGGGCCGCAAGGATACGATGCTGCGCGCGCTGTCCAACACCAGGCCCTCGCATCTGCTCGACAGAAAGCTGTTCGACTTTGCCGCCCTCAATGGCAGCCTCAGCACAGGACAAGACATTTCCGATGATATTTGACGACCAAGCGATCGACTGGCTGGCCGAGCTTCTCGCCGATGCAGCCAGGGCCGAAATCATGCCACGCTTTCGCCGGCTGGGCGAGGGCGACATCAGACAGAAGACCTCGGCTGCCGACCTGGTGACCGAGGCCGACATCAACGCCGAGCGGCTGATCACGGCCAGGCTGCGCGAGCGCTATCCCACGGCGATGATCGTCGGCGAGGAAGCCTGTTCCGACAATCCGGCCCTGCTCGAGGGGCTCGGGGATGCCGGCCTCGCCTTCGTCGTCGACCCGGTCGACGGCACCTTCAACTTCGCCTCCGGCGTGCCGCTCTTCGGCGTCATGCTGAGCGTCGTCGTCAAGGGCGAAACCGTCGCCGGTATCATCCATGACCCCGTAGGCCGGGACTGGCTAATCGGCGCCAAGGGCGCCGGCAGCCATATCCGCCATGCGCATGGCGCGCTGGAGACGGTGCATGTCGCCGATGCCGTGCCGATCTCGCAGATGACCGGCTCCGTCTCCTGGCAATATCTGGCGGAACCGCAACGCTCGCTCCTGGCGCGCAACCAGACCAAGACCCTGTCGCAGTTCGGCTATCGCTGCGCGGCACATGAATATCGTCTTCTGGCCAGCGGCCATGCCCATTTCGTCGTCTACAACAAACTGATGCCGTGGGACCATCTGGTCGGTGTGCTGATCCACGCCGAGGCCGGCGGCTACACCGCGCGGATCGACGGCAGCGCCTATCTGCCCTCGCATAGCGACGGCGGCATTCTTGTCGCCCCGGACAAGGAAAGCTGGCAGGAGTTGCGCAGGGAACTCTGGGCGCAATAATCGGTCCCCACTGCTGGTAGAGGCTTTCGTCAAGTATATTGGCTCTGTTATAGTGTCCAATCTCTCGCGAAGTCGGAAGCTGCGAAATGAAACATCGGTCCGCAATTGTTGCAACGGCGCTTGCACTTGCCTTGGCCGCCGCTGGCGCCACTGAGGCAAGATCGCAGGAACGCGCGTGCGGCAGTCGCGATCCCGTCGATACCATAGACGAGATGTCTTCCGCGATCTTTGCCTGTTGGCAGCCGCCGCCTGGAAGTGCTGGCATGACCCTGACGCTGAGTTTCTCAATTCGCAAAAACGGCACGCTGATGGGCAAACCGCGCGCCACTTTCTCCCATATGGGAGATGATGCCTCGCTCAACCGGGTCTTTGTGTCATCCGTGCTCGAAGCGCTCGACAGGGCTCTGCCGATGCCGCTGTCGGACAGCATGGGTGGCGCCATCGCAGGGCGCCCGCTGTTCCCTCGTTTCACGGCAGTGATTGGCGGCGCATCCTGAAACGCGTCGCATAAAGGTGGATGCGGTTTTGAGACCAACAATCTCAAGGCGCGTCGCTCAATGCAGGTCGGTGACGTGCCCTGAAATGGGTGGGTTGTGCGGCTGGAACATCTTGCCGCGCTCGGCGATCAGGATCATCAGGAGGGCCGCGACCGAGACGCTGCAGAAGCCGGCGGCAAGCGGCGTCACCGTGCCGTTGAAGGCCTGGCCGATCAGCGTGCCGAGGATGCCGCCGAGAAAAGTCTGCATGAAGCCCAGGATGGACGACGCGGTGCCCGCCAGTTGGCCGAGCGGCTCCATCGCGAGCGCGTTGAAATTGGCGCCGAGCGCGCCGAACGGGAGCATCGCGCTGGCGAAGAAGGTGATGAACAGCCAGAGTGGCATCTTCATTTGAAGCGAAACGGTGAGCCAGGCAAGGCTGATCACTAGGAACAACAGCAGTGCGCTCTGCGACAGGCGGCGCATGCCGATGCGGCCGACCAGGCGCGAGTTGAGGTAGTTCGAAAAAGCGAGAACGCCGGCGACACCCGCGAAGATGACAGGAAACAATTCGCCGACATGAAAAATGTCGACATAGATCTGCTGTGCGGAGGCGATGAAGCCGAACATGGCGGCGAAAATGAAGGTGCTGGCAAAGGCGTAGCAAAGCGCCATGCGGTTGGTGAGCACGATGCGGAAACCACCGACGACGGATGAGACTGTCAGCGGCCGGCGGTACTCCGGATGCAGCGTCTCCGGCAGCCGCAGCAGCGACCACGCCGACACGATCAGCGCTCCGACGGCCATGGTGACGAAGATCCAGTGCCATGTTGCGAACAGCATGATGAACTGGCCGATCCCAGGCGCGATCACCGGGATGGCCATGAACACCATGAAGATCAGAGACATCACCTCGGCCATGCGCCGACCGTCGAACGTGTCGCGCACGATCGAGACGGCGATGACGCGGGTCGCCGCCGCACCGATGCCTTGCACCAGCCGGCACAGCAGTAGGACGGCGAATGACGGGGCGATGGCGGCAGCTGCCGCCGCCACGACATAAATCGCCAGCCCGGCAACGAGCGGCGCGCGGCGCCCGAACCGGTCCGAGATCGGTCCGAAGAAAAGCTGTCCGCCACCGAAGCCCAATATATAGGCGGTGATCACATACTGGCGGTGGTTTTCATTCTCAACGCCAAGCGTGGCGCCGATTTGCTGCAGTGCCGGCAGCATGATGTCGATGGCCAGCGAGTTCAACGCCATCAGTGCCGCGCACAGCGCGATGAATTCCCAGCGCGGAATAGGCAATTTGCGTGCCTGTTGCGGCGCTTTTGCTGGCTGGTCCACGGTCCGATCTTCAAAACGAATATGCGCCGGCATGCCGGCATAACTTCGTCCTCACTCCGATAGGGGGAGGTAACATTTTGCCGGGGCGGGGCTGCCCCGTCTCAACTCAGAATCAGGCTGTCGCTTTGACGCTGACGCCCTTGTCGACGAGCAACGTCTGCAGCTCGCCCGCCTGGAACATTTCGCGGATGATGTCGCAGCCGCCGACGAATTCGCCCTTGACGTAAAGCTGCGGGATCGTCGGCCAGTTCGAATATTCCTTGATGCCTTGGCGCAGTTCGGCCGAGGTCAGCACGTCGACGCCCTTATAGTCGGCTCCGATGTAATCGAGGATCTGGACGACCTGGCCGGAAAAGCCGCACTGCGGAAAACCGGGCGTGCCCTTCATGAAAAGGACGACGTCGTTGCCCTTCACTTCGCTGTCGATGTAGTCGTTGATGCCGCTCATGAGATATCCTTTCACGCCTGTGGGAGTCAGGCTCGAAGCATAGCCATCAAATAAACCCATAGATGGGCCGAAACAAGATGTTTGCGCCGCCGTCGCGGAAATGGCGCAAAGGATCGCCTGTCTTGGGCCAAGCATCCGACCCGATTGCAGCCTTCGGAACATGATGAAAAGACGATATGGCGCCGCCCTTCCGATCGCCATCCTGCTGGCGGCGATTGCCGTTGTCTGGTGGCCGAGACGCCCGGAGCCGCCGCCGCTGGTCGTTGGCGGTGACCTGCCCGCGCCTTGCCGGAATGTCGCCTTCGAGGCGGTGACCTATGTCGTTTGCGAGATCGATCTTCGCGCCGACAGCATCGGTGTTTTCCACGCCGGCGCCGATGGCAAGCCTTTTGGTTCGCTCGAAGCCTTCGACAAGGCGGTTGCGGGCGAGGGGAGGCCGGTGCTGCTCGCCATGAATGGCGGCATGTATCACGAGGATTTGTCGCCGGTCGGCCTGCTGGTCGAGGACGGCAGCGAAAAGTCACGGCTCAATCTTGCCGACGGCGAAGGCAATTTCTTCCTGAAACCGAACGGCGTCTTTCTGGTGGGCAATGACGGCAAGGCGGCTGTCATGGAAAGCAACGCCTATGCGGTCACCAAACGCGATGTTGCCTTCGCCACGCAGTCCGGCCCGATGCTGGTGATCGATGGCAAGATTCACCCACTCTTCGAGCCGAACGGAACCTCGCGCTACATCCGCAACGGCGTCGGCGTGCGCGATGAAAACACCGTTTTGCTGGCGATCTCGCGGTCTGAGGTCAGTTTCGGCAGCTTTGCGCGGCTGTTTCGCGACGCGCTACAATGCCGCAACGCGCTGTTCCTCGACGGCGCGGTTTCCGCGCTGTCGGATGGGAAAAGAATGATCGTCGGCGGAAAATACCCGGCGGGCCCGATCATCTCAGTGTCGGCGAAGCCGATCACGTCAGTGTCGGCGAAGCAGCCGCAGAAACAGTAGGCCAGTCTGGCTTCAGTCCGGCACGCTGGTCTGCAGGGCCAGCGCGTGCAGCACGCCGCCCATATTGCCCTTCAGCGCATCATAGACCATCTGGTGCTGCTGGACGCGGCTCTTTCCGCGGAAGCTTTCGGCCACCACTTCGGCTGCATAGTGATCGCCGTCACCGGCGAGGTCGCGGATCGTCACCTTGGCGTCCGGAATGCCGTCCTTGATCAGTTTTTCGATGTCGTGGGCATTCATTGCCATGGCAAAATCCTGTTCTGGGCGGCTAGGCACGAGTGACTCGCACGGCAGCCTAAAGCCTTTCTGGTCCGGGTTGAAGCCGTTCTGTCGGCGACGCAGTGTCTAAGGGCCATCCTGCCGCGGGTGAACCACACCATCTTCGGTAATGTCGTCGCGGGTCGAGAACCCCCGGCCAAGGCTGAACACCAGGACATAGAGCGGGATGTTGAGCGCCAGGTTGATAATCGGGAGATAGCTGGTCATCTGCCACAAGGGCGAAAAGAATGGTTGGCCATAGCCGTCGCAGATCAGCGATGACCCGTATTCCCACAGCGCGCCGGTAATGACCGCAATGGCAAAGAGCTTGATGCAGGTGGCGACATGCCTTGCGCGCGCCGGGTTCGGCAAAAGGCGGCTCCACAGCACCAGGCAGACGATGGGGATCGCATAGATCAGACTTTGCAAGGCCAGCATCTGCAGTGTGCCATTGGCCGCCTCAATGAACTGGTCACGCCTTTCCAGCAGCGGACAGACCTCGCTCGAGGTCGTCGACAGCAGGAAAAAGACGAACGGCCCGAGGAACCAGAAGAAGAACAGCGACGGCCAGAAGACGACTGCGATCAGCGTCCGGGCTGCCAGGCTGGTCAAATGGACTTGTCCATGAAGTTCGGGAACCAGCCTTCGTGGGCGGCGGTCAATTCGCTGACCGGGATCGCCCTGGCATCGCCGAGCTTCAGTTCGTTTCCACCGGTCGAGCCGATCCATGGCGCAAAGATGCCGAGCTTGCTCTGTTCCTCGCGGATGGCGTCCCATTCCTTGCTCTGCGGATCGACGGACAGCGTCAGCAGGTAGCGGCCCTGGTCTTCGCCGAACCAGACCGGGATCGGGTCGGTGCCGGCGAGCCCCGGAATGGTGGCGCCGATGCCGGACGCCATCGCCATTTCGGCCAGGGCCACCGCAAGGCCGCCATCTGAAAGGTCATGCGCCGCGGTCACGACGCCCGACGCGATCAGCGCGCGCACATGGTCGCCGACGCGCTTTTCGTGCGCGAGGTCGACGGGTGGCGGCGGCCCGTCGGTCCGACCGTGAATGTCCCTGAAATAGGCGGACTGGCCGAGATGGCTGCCCCAGCTTGGGGGCGCGCCGACCAGCAGGATCATCTGGCCCTCGGCGGCAAAGCCGATACGGGTCATCTTCGACCAGTCGGCAATCAGCCCGACGCCGCCGATGGTCGGCGTCGGCAGGATGCCTTGGCCATTGGTTTCGTTGTAGAGCGAGACATTGCCCGACACGATTGGGAAGCCGAGCGCCCGGCAGGCATCGCCAATGCCTTTCACCGCGCCGACCAGTTGGCCCATGATCTCAGGCCGTTCCGGATTGCCGAAATTGAGGTTGTCGGTGGCCGCCAGCGGCAGCGCGCCGGTGGCGGTGAGGTTGCGCCAGCATTCGGCCACCGCCTGCTTGCCGCCTTCATACGGGTCGGCCTCGCAATAGCGCGGCGTTACGTCGGAGGAGAAGGCGAGCGCCTTGGTCGGATGGCCTTCGACGCGCACCACGCCGGCGTCGCCGCCCGGAAGCTGCAGCGAATTGCCCTGGATCAGCGTGTCGTATTGCTCCCATACCCATCGCCGCGACGACAGGTTCGGCCCGCCGAGCAGTTTCAACAGCGCATCGGCAACGTCGGCCTTCGGCGCATCGCCGGCTGCGAGCGCCGCCGGCTTCTTCGGCTCGACCCAGGGGCGGTCATATTCCGGCGCCTTGTCGCCAAGGTCCTTGATCGGCAGATTGGCGACCTCGTCGCCCTGATGGATGACGCGGAAACGCAGATCGTCGGTGGTCTTGCCGACGATAGCGAAGTCGAGGCCCCATTTGTGGAAGATCGCCTCGGCTTCCTTTTCCTTCTCGGGGCGCAGCACCATCAGCATGCGCTCCTGACTCTCCGACAGCATCATCTCATAGGCGCTCATGCGCTCTTCGCGCACCGGCACCTGGTCGAGGTGAAGCTCGATGCCGAGGTCGCCCTTGGCGCCCATCTCGACCGCCGAACAGGTGAGGCCGGCCGCCCCCATGTCCTGGATGGCGATAACGGCGCCAGACGCCATCAGCTCAAGACAGGCTTCGAGCAGGCATTTTTCGGTGAAGGGATCGCCGACCTGCACGGTCGGGCGCTTCTCGTCGATCTTGTCGTCGAACTCGGCCGAGGCCATCGTGGCGCCGCCGACGCCGTCGCGCCCGGTCTTGGCGCCGAGATAGACGACCGGCAGGCCGACGCCCTTGGCTTCCGACAGGAAGATCGCATCGGTCTTGGCGAGGCCCGCGGCAAAGGCGTTGACCAGGATGTTGCCATTGTAGCGGGCGTCGAAATTGACCTCGCCGCCGACCGTCGGCACGCCGAACGCATTGCCGTAGCCGCCGACGCCGGAAACCACGCCGCTGACAAGGTGCCTGGTCTTGGGATGGTCGGGTGCGCCGAAGCGCAGAGCGTTCATCGCCGCAATCGGCCGCGCGCCCATGGTGAAGACGTCGCGCAATATGCCGCCGACGCCGGTCGCCGCACCCTGGTAGGGCTCGATGTAGGAGGGATGGTTGTGGCTCTCCATCTTGAAGACGACGCAGTCGCCGTCGCGGATATCGACCACGCCGGCGTTCTCGCCCGGACCCTGGATGACCTGCGGCCCGGTGGTCGGCAGCGTGCGCAGCCATTTCTTCGAGGATTTGTAGGAGCAGTGCTCATTCCACATCGCCGAGAAGATGCCGAGTTCGGTAAAGCTCGGTTCGCGCCCGACCAGATCGAGGATGCGCTGGTATTCGTCGGGCTTCAGCCCATGCGCGGCTATGAGTTCCGGGGTGATCGGCACGGAATTGGAAATGGTCATGGGCGGCGATTGGTGTCCATGGGAGAGGGGAATTTGAGTCCCCTCATATCGCAAGCTTTGGCGTGATACACCCCATCGGATGACGAAAAACGCCGGAAAACACAAGGCGACGATGGTAGCGGGGCGCCGTTGGGGAACGCTATGGCATCCCGGCCGTTAGGCCTCAAACCAATCAGGAGATTTCGACATGGCCACCAAGCAAGGCAAGAAAGACAATCGCCTCTCCGAAAAGGAGGCCATGCATATTGCCGAGACCACCGACGTTTCGCCCAAGCAGGCCAAGGACCTGGCCGCGAAGCACGGCAAGGACAAGGGTGCAAAGGAAGCCAAAAACTTCAAGGCAGAGGGCTGAACCCGAAGATCGGGATACAGGAGGACCCAGTCAGGACGAACTGTCGTAGCCGGCGCGGCCTTCCTCCAGCAGCCGCCGGATCACCGCGACGCCGCCGGTGATGTCCTCGCGCCGCCTTGGTTGCGAGACGCCGAAACGCACGCCGTGAAAAACCTGCTCGGAACGCCCCGCCTTGAACTCGTCCTCGTCGTCGAGGAGCACGCCATTTTCGAGGCATGCGCTCCTGAACGTGCCGGACAGCCAGGGATCGGGCAGCGTCAGCCAGACGAAGGGCACGCTGCCGTGTGACTTGAAGGCGAAACCCGCCAGTGTCTCGCGCACGATGGCGATGCGGGCGGCAATTTCGGCAATGCTGCGTTTGCGGATATCGCCAGCCTGCCCAGACAGCACCAGCCGCGCATTCACCTCCGCCAGCAGGAACGGCATCCCGCCGGTCATCATCTTGTGGGCGACGCGGATGCGATGGCGATAGGCGGGCGGGCAGGAGAGCCAGCCGCCGCGAACACCTGCCGCGACCGATTTCGACAGACCGCCGGCGACAATGGTGCGCTCGGGTGCATATTCGGCGATGAGCGGCGTCGGATCTTCGGTCAGGCCGCCATAGAGATCGTCCTCGATGACGATGACATTGTACGCGCGCGCGACGCAAGCGATCGCCTCGCGGCGCGAAACCGACAGGATCGCCAGCGTCGGGTTCTGCACCGTCGGCATCAGGAAGATCATCTTCGGGTGCTTTTGCGCGCAGACGCGTTCGAAATCCTCGGGATCGAGACCTTCCTCGTCCGATGCGACAAGTGCAATGCGCCGCCCGATCAGCCCGGCGCTGCGGGCGATCTGCGAATAGGTGAGGTGCTCGAAGGCGACATAGTCGCCCGGTGTGGTCAGTGCCGCGATCGCCGCCATCACCGCGGCATGTGTGCCAAGCGTGGGAACGATGGTGTCGGCCGCCGGACGGAACGAATTGCGCGACAGCCAGCGGGCGCCGGCCTCGAACCAGCGCTCCGGAAAATCCCTGGTGTAGCTCGAAATCTCGTGCGGGTGATCCTGCACCGTGCGCGAGAGCATGTCAGCGACAATGGCGCCCTGGCCGATGTCGGGCGCGGCAGTGCTGTCGAAACGCAGCTTGCCGGGCGGTGCATCGACATAGCGCGTGCCTTGCACGGCCGGCTCGGCGAATTCGGGTGACGCCGCTTCCGATTGCTGCGCCAGCACATAGGTCCCGCGTCCGACTTCGCCGCTCACCAGCCCGCGTTCGCGCAGCAGCTGATAGGCCCGGCCGATCGTGCCGACCGTCGTGCCGATGTCATAGGCGAGATCGCGCTGCGGCGGCAATTTTGCCCCGGCATCGATAACGCCCTTGTCGATGTCCGACTCGATGCTGTCGGCAAGGCGCTGGTAAAGCGGGCCGGAACCGATGGTGAGGTCAGGGAGCCAATTTGTCATGGTGACAATTCTGTATATTGCACCAGATCGGGTGTCAATGCATATCAGAACCGTACCAAGATGGGTACAATTTGCAGGGTTGGCAGACAAACAATGGATACAATCGAGACAATCCGCTGCGCGGGCATTGAATTGGTCGGGCCGTCCAGCCGGCGAGGCTTTGTCGGCCGGATCGTGCATGTGGTCAGATCGCTGGCGCGATGGATCGAAGCGTTGATCGAGCGCCGTCGCGGCCGCCTGGCCTTGCTGGAAATGACCGACGAGCAGCTCAGGGATATCGGTGTTTCGCGTGGCGACGCCTACCGTGAAGGGATCCGACGGCTCTGGGACTGACCCGGAGCCGGTTCGTCAACGACGGGTGCGCGGAGCCCTGAGGCGTGAGACGCCCCTATCGGCAAGCACGGCGAGGATGCACAGCACCAGGAAAACACCGGTGACGGCCAGCGCCGCAAGGGCGACGTTGGCCGCGCCGTTTTTCGCAACGTCGAGGAACGGGTAGGGCACTTCGCCTGCGATCGGTGCGCGCGCCAGCGCATAGGCGAGATAGGCGATCGGATAGGCCATCCACCACGAAATGTCGCTCCAGCGTGTCCTGCCGTCAGCGCCTGCAACAAGCCACCACAGCACGAACAGCACCGGCGTCACATAGTGCAGCAGCACGTCACAGAGCAGGAACAGCCCCTGCGGCTGCCAGAGCTGCGCCAGAACTGTCGCGTAGACGATGAAGACCAGGGCGATGGAAGCCGCCACGCCCGCCCGCATCCGCGGCCCGGCAAAGGCCGGCAGCCAGGCGTAGCCCGAAGGCGACAGCAGCGAGACATGGACCAGCACTGCACCGATGTTGGTCAGGATGGTGAAGAAGCTGAACAGAAAGACGATGGAGCCGAGAAAACTGCGGCCGGCTTCCATCGATGCCGGGATGGTGATGCACGCTTGCAGGACAAGCCCGGCCAGACCGATGATCAATCCCGCAAACTGCAGGAAGCGGCCCATGGCGTCAGGCGGCCGCGTTGCAGGAGGGGTTACCCGTTTGCCAGCGCGCAATGTCGGATCCGATGCGCGCGCCGAGCGGATCGTCCATCAGCGGACCGAACACGTCGACGCGGCTGGAATTGCCTTGCGCCTGGACGACCAGCAGCGGCTTGCCGCCATAATGCTTGGCCGGCACCAGCAGGAAGCGGGGCGTGCCGCTGAACGAATTCAGCTCATTGGCCATCTGATAGGATTTGAAGGCGGGATCCTTGCTGGCGATCCAGCATTTGTGGGCCGATATCGCTACCTGTTCCATGGCCAGCAGCGAAGCGCTCTTGCCCGTGGGGACCGGCGCGCTCTTCGGGCTGGACTGGCAGGACGCCAACGCCAAGCCGGCAGCAGCCAGGGGACCTAGGCGAACAATCGTCAGTCTCATGGTCAACCGCCCCCGTGTTTTGAAAGGAATTCGAAGAGATATCAGGCGGCGATGCCGAGTGCGCCTTCGAACAGCGCCCGGCCGTCGCTGCCGCCATGCGCTGCCTCGATCAGGTTTTCGGGATGCGGCATCAGGCCGAGCACATTGCCCTTCTCGCTGACGATACCGGCAATGTCGTTCATCGAGCCATTGGGATTGCTGCCCTCGGCATAGCGAAACACCACCTGTCCTTCGCCTTCGAGGCGCGCAAGCGTGTCGGCATCGGCGAAATAATTGCCGTCATGATGCGCAACCGGCGTGCGGATGATTTGGCCCGGCTGATAGCGGCGGGTGAACATGGTGTTGGCGTTGGCGATTTCGAGCTTCACCTCTCGGCAGACGAATTTCAGCGAGGCATTGCGCATCAGCGCGCCAGGCAAAAGGCCGGCTTCCACCAGAATCTGGAACCCGTTGCAGACGCCGATGACCATGACGCCCTTGGCCGCCTTTTCCGCCACCGCCCGCATGACCGGCATGCGCGCGGCAATGGCGCCGCAACGCAGATAGTCGCCGAACGAGAAGCCGCCGGGAATGGCGATCAGGTCCACATCAGGGATTTCGGTGTCGGTCTGCCAGACGGTCGCCGGCGCCTGCCCGGAAATCTTGGTCAGCGCCGCAATCATGTCGCGGTCGCGGTTGAGGCCGGGGAGAAGAACGACAGCTGATTTCATATCAAGCGATCTCCACCGCGTAATTCTCGATCACTGTGTTCGCCAGCAGCTTGTCGCACATGGCTTTCAGATCGGCTTCGGCCTTGGCCTTGTCGGTCTCTGAGAGCTCGAGGTCGAAGACCTTGCCCTGCCGCACCTGGCCGACGCCGCCGAACCCCAGTCCGGACAGAGCGTGCTCTATGGCTTTTCCCTGCGGGTCGAGCACGCCGTTCTTGAGGGTGACGGTGATGCGGGCCTTGATCATGCTGGACAGGTTCCTGTTCGAAGACTTAGCAATTCCAGGAAAAGTCTGAAGCGGTTTTTCGTCCGGAATCGCGTCAAGAAATGAAGACTTAGTGCGGCTTGCCTTTGAGGCCATCGGTCGAGGCGACGAGCACCGGGCCGGTCGGGCGCGGCGGCTCGTTCTCGTTCATGATGCCGAGGCGGCGGGCAACTTCCTGATAGGCTTCGACGAGGCCGCCCATATCGCGGCGGAAACGGTCCTTGTCGAGCTTGTCCTGCGTTGCCACGTCCCACAGCCGGCACGAATCCGGCGAGATCTCGTCGGCAACGACGATGCGCATCATGTCGCCCTCGAACAGGCGGCCGCATTCGATCTTGAAATCGACGAGTTGGATGCCGACACCCATGAACAGGCCGGAGAGGAAGTCGTTGACGCGGATGGCCAGCGCCATGACGTCGTCGATCTCCTGCGGGCTTGCCCAGCCGAAAGCGGTGATGTGCTCTTCCGACACCATCGGATCGTCGAGCGCATCGGCCTTGTAATAGAATTCGATGATCGAGCGCGGCAGAACGGTGCCTTCCTCGATGCCGAGGCGCTTGGACAGCGAGCCGGCGGCGACATTGCGCACCACCACTTCGAGCGGAATGATCTCGACTTCCTTGATCAACTGCTCGCGCATGTTGAGCCGGCGGATGAAGTGGGTCGGAATGCCCATGCGGTTCAGATGGTTGAAGATGTACTCGGAAATGCGGTTGTTGAGCACACCCTTGCCGTCGATGACCTCATGCTTCTTCTTGTTGAATGCGGTCGCATCATCCTTGAAGAACTGGATAAGTGTGCCCGGTTCCGGTCCCTCATAGAGGATCTTGGCCTTGCCTTCATAAATGCGGCGGCGATTTTTCATCTGATTTTTCTCTGGATTTGCGGGCAGGCGGCAAGCGACCAGTTCCTGTCCGTCTGCCTAAATTGGTGCGGCGACGGGTGGGGTTCAATGCCGGGTCTATCCCAATCACAGCGTTTGCTCAATCGGCAAATCCTTTCCATCGACCGCTTTCAGGAATGAAATGCCGCAGCGCAGCAAGCGATGTAGCATATTGACCGGCCCGCGCCCTTTTGGTTTGTGCTGCGGCAGCACACATATCCATCACCAACGCGAATCGATTTCATCGGAGGGAAGCCATGAGCAGCATGAAAGACCGCGAAGAGGGTTTTGAGCGCAAATTCGCCTTCGACGAAGAACTTCGCTTCAAGGCTTCCGCACGCCGCAACAAGGCGCTCGGTCTATGGGCCGCCGAAAAGCTGGGCAAATCCGGCACTGACGCCGACGCCTATGCAAAGGAAGTTGTGGTTTCCGACATCGAGGAAGCCGGCGATCACGACGTATTCCGCAAGATCCGCAAGGATTTCGACGCCGCCGGCGTCGACCAGTCGGATCACCAGATCCGCCGCACCATGGACGAACTGATGGCGCAGGCGATCGAGCAGATCAAGAACACCTGATCGGACCGAAACAGGTTCCGCAAAAGCGTTCTGCGTTTGTGACAGAACCTGCGACAAACCTGGAATGACTGGACCAATCGACCGCACGGCTCAGCCGGGCGGTTTTTCTTTGCCCTTTCAGCCTTTTCCGGCTGAAACTGTGCGTAGGCCTGTTACAAGGCTCTACCCAACGAGGAAAGCACCCATGTCCCTGAAGTCACGCCTGGCGGCGGATGAAACGCTGTTCACCGCCTGGTCCGGCGTTCCGGACGCTTTGACGGTCGAAATCATCGCCAAGCAGGGTTTTGATGCCGTCACGCTCGACATGCAGCATGGCGGACACCACGAAGACTCGGTCTTGCGCGGCCTCGTACCGGTGCTCGCCGCCAACAAGCCGGCGCTGGTGCGCATTCCGGTCGGCCGCTTCGACATGGCCAGCCGCGCCCTCGATTTCGGTGCCGAGGCGGTGATTGCACCGATGGTGAATTCGGTGGCCGATGCAAAACTCTTTGCCGCGGCAATGAAATATCCGCCGATGGGCGAGCGCTCCTGGGGCCCGACCTATGCTTTTCCGCGCCATGGCAAAGGCGACCACGCCGAATGGCTGCGCGACACCAATCAACGCACGATGGCCTTTGCCATGGTCGAAACGCGCGCCGCACTCGATGCGCTGGACGGCATCCTCGACACGCCGGGCATTGACGGCATCTTTCTCGGCCCATCGGATTTCTCCATCGCCTGGTCGAATGGCGCCACCGTCAATTCGACGCTGGAAAGCATGATGGAAACCGTCGCCTCCATCGCCGAGCGGACGCGCAAGGCGGGCAAGCATGCGGCGATCTACGTCGTTGAGCCGGCGATTGCCGGCCGCGTCGTGGCGATGGGCTACCGGCTGCTGGCGATGGGCTCGGACCATGCGCTGATTTCGCTCGGCGCAAAGATACTCATCAAAAGCATGAACGATTCGATAAAGGGCTGAGGCGTGGTGCCTTGCCCGGTCAGGCCTTGAGGTCGGTCAGGAACTTGGCGAAGGTCATCGACCCTTCCGGCCACGGGCCGAAGCCGGCATCCTCATTGAGGTGACCGGTTTCGCCGGCATCGATGAACAGCGAACCCCAGGCAGCGGCAATGTCCTCGGCAACCTCGAAGGCGCAGAACGGATCGTTGCGGCTGGCGATGACGATGGACGGGAAGGGCAGCGGTTCGCGCGCATAGGGGCCAAAGGTCATCAGGTGACGCGGCCTTATCTCCGGGTTGGCGACGTCGGGCGGTGCGACAAAAAACGCGCCGGCGACCGGCTTCCTGAACTGCGGAATGGCCTGCACCGCAGCCGCCACACCGAGCGAATGGGCAACGATCACCACCGGACGCTCGGCCTCGTTGACAGCGTTCGCCACGCTCGCCGTCCAGTCCTCGCGCACCGGCTTCGACCACTCCGCCTGTTCGACCCGACGCGCTGTCGACAGTTTCGACTGCCAGCGTGTCTGCCAGTGTTCAGGGCCGGAATTGGTGTAGCCCGGCACGATCAGAATATCTGCGTCTTTGACTTTCATGGCGCTGAGATAGCGAGCGGCCGTGTCTCGTGCAACCCGCGCTGACGCATGCGGTGCATCACAATTGTGAACAACCTGTTCGGTTCTTTCCATCTTGTGTGAACGATCAGGATCGACGATTTGAGGCAGGAAGAGATGGACAACAGAATAGACTGGTGGCGCGGCCTGGGATAATGCGCTGAACGGAGAGTTTTATGAGCGAACTGCCTTTTGCCGCGACGACCCCCGTCAGCGTGTCACGCGTGGGCCTGAAGGCGCGCGACGCCGAAGGACTTGCCGATTACTACCGGGCTGTTGTCGGCCTGCAGGAATTGAGCCGCGCCGATGGCGCCATCACGCTGGGCGCTGCCGAGCGCCCGCTGCTGGTCATCGAGCCTGACGCAGCGGCCAAGCCCGACGATCCGCGCAGCGCCGGCCTTTTCCACACCGCTTTCCTTCTGCCCAGCCGCGCCGATCTCGGCCGTTGGATAAACCATGCCGCCGCCAACAAGATCCGCATCGAGGGCGCCTCCGACCATCTGGTCAGCGAGGCTTTGTACCTGACCGACCCCGAAGGCAACGGCATTGAAATCTATAGGGACCGTCTGCCGCAGGAGTGGAAGTGGAACGGCGACAAGATCGCCATGGCGACCGAGCGGCTGAATCTGGCCGCCGTGGTTGGCAGCGTGCCGGCCGGTGACGCCGGCTGGCAGGGCGCGCCGCAAAACAGCATTATCGGCCATGTCCATCTGCGCGTCGGCCGGCCGGAAGATGCCGAGGCCTGGTGGCACGACGAATTTGGCTTCGACACGGTCGCTAAGTATGGAGGGCAGGCGGTGTTCCTGTCGTCGGGAGGCTACCACCATCATATCGGTGGCAATTCGTGGCACAGCGCCGGCGCCGGGCGCCGCGATCCGTCCCGCTCAGGGCTGGCCTGGGTCGAGATGCGCTCGGACAGGACAACCGCTGAAACCACGCGGGAAGATCCGTGGGGCACGGTGATCCGCACCGTGCCGGGCGCCGCCGGCTGAGCGCCCGCTCGGTTCTTACAAGGAATTGGCGGCGTAGCCCGTCAGCAGCCCATGCGCCCAGCTGTCGAATCCGGTCGCTGTGGAACGGCCGGATGCTTCAGTCCAGTCATAATTGACCACGTGATGGCTGAACGACCATTGTCCGTCCTTGCGCGTCGCGATGGCGTAGCGGGCATGCGGACTGCCGGTCACGGTCAGGCCGGGGAATGCCTGGACGCCGACGCTGCCGGGATTGAGGATTGTCCGGTTGTCCGACAAGCGCACAAGGCGCGGCGTATGTGTATGGCCGCACAAGGTCAGCCCGGCGCCGGCGCTGCCCAGCTTGTGCCTGATCTGCTTTTCATTGGACGGGTGGAAGTGGCTGCCTCCATCTTCCTCGAGCAGGAACACGTTGTCGTCACTCGGGCTGCCGTGGCAAAGCAGGATGTCCGGGGCAGGCGACAGGGTGACCGGCAATGCCGAGAGCCAGGTCAATGACGCCTGGGACAGGCGTTGGTGGGTGAAAGCATCGACGTCTTCCAACCCGGAAGCAGGCGGCTCGATCAGCACACGGTCGTGATTGCCGCGCACGGTCGGCCAATTCTGCGCCATCAGATATTGCGCGGTTTCATCAGGCCATAGCGGCCCGGAGAGACAATCGCCCAGATTGACGATGAGGTCGGGAGAAGCGTCTTTGATCTGCGCATGAACCGCCTCAAGCGCGCGCAGATTCCCATGGATGTCGGAAAGGACGGCCAGCCGCATCGAAAAACCTATCCGAAAACCCGCTTGAAGATCGTGTCGACATGCTTGGTGTGATAGCCCAGGTCGAATTTCTCGCGGATCTCGGCTTCGGGCAGCGCTGCGGTGACTTCCTTGTCGGCCAACAGTTCTTCAAGAAAATCAGCGCCTTGTTCCCACACCTTCATGGCGTTGCGCTGCACCAGGCGGTAGGCGTCCTCGCGACTGACGCCGGCTTGGGTCAGCGCCAGCAACACGCGCTGCGAATGCACAAGGCCACGGAACTTGTTCATGTTCTTCAGCATGTTGTCGGGATAGACCAGCAATTTGTCGATGACGCCGGTCAACCGCGACAGCGCGAAATCGAGTGTTATCGTGGCGTCCGGGCCGATCATGCGCTCGACCGAGGAATGCGAAATGTCGCGCTCGTGCCAGAGCGCGACATTCTCCATCGCCGGCAAGGCCATGGAGCGCACCATGCGGGCAAGGCCGGTGAGGTTTTCGGTCAGCACCGGGTTGCGCTTGTGCGGCATTGCCGACGAGCCCTTCTGGCCCGGCGAAAAATACTCTTCCGCTTCCAGCACCTCGGTGCGCTGCAGATGGCGGATCTCGGTCGCCAGCCGCTCGACCGACGAGGCGATGACGCCGAGCGTGGCAAAGAACATGGCATGGCGGTCGCGAGGGATGACCTGCGTCGACACCGGCTCCGGCTTCAGCCCAAGCTTTTTCGCCACATGTTCTTCGACATAGGGATCGATGTTGGCGAAGGTGCCGATCGCGCCCGATATGGCGCAGGTGGCAATATCCTCTCGCGCGTGCACCAGCCGCTCGCGGCAGCGTGAGAACTCGGCATAGGCCTGCGCCAGCTTGACGCCGAACGTGGTCGGCTCGGCATGAATGCCGTGGCTGCGGCCGATGGTGACGGTGTCCTTGTGCTCGAAGGCCCGGCGCTTCAGCGCGGCGAGCAGGCCGTCGAGGTCGGCCAGCAGGATATCGCTGGCGCGGCCGAGCTGCACCGCAAGGCAGGTGTCGAGAACATCCGATGAGGTCATGCCCTGGTGGATGAAACGCGCATCCGGCCCGACGAATTCGGCGAGATGGGTGAGGAAGGCGATGACGTCGTGCTTGGTGACGGCCTCGATCTCGTCGATCTTGCCGACGTCGAATTGGGCGGCGCCGCCTTTTTCCCAGATGGTCTTGGCGGCTTCCCTGGGAATGACGCCGAGCTCGGCCAGCGCATCGCAGGCATGGGCCTCGATCTCGAACCAGATGCGGAAGCGGGTTTCCGGCGACCAGATGGCGACCATTTCCGGCCGGGAATAGCGAGGGATCATCCGTCAGTCCTGATATGTCGGTGGTTAAGTGCGCCTCCTATCAGAGGCGGACCGAATGCTCAACGCTGCTGGCGTGCAAACCACACGCTGGCGGCGGCAAGCGCGATGAATCCGAGCGGAAAATAGAGCCTGATACCCAGCACCACGAACTGGTAGAGCGCCGTCAGCGAGGTGAAGACCAGTTCGAACGCCCACCGGGCGGTGAAGGCCTCCGCGTGCCATTCGGCATAATAGGAGCGGTATTGCAGCGCAAACAACCCGCCGGTGAAGGCGAGCGTCGTCGCAAGCAGGCAGACGAAGGCGGCGGCGAACGCCACTTCCCAGTGCCGGTCGAGCGAGACCAGCCGCGCCGCGAACAACCCGACGGGAAAGGCCAATGCCGCGCCGGTCGCAAACAGCAGGGCGACGAAGCGGATCTTTTCCGGGGTCTCCCAATTGTCGAGCCAAAGACCGGTCAGCGCGCTGGCGCCCATGGCCATCGCCCACAGCAAGGCGCCGACAAGCGCCGCGCCCGTCGATGGTATGGCGCGGCTGACGTGATTTCCGGCGCGCTTGCGCCAGCTGGATTGATCGAGCGCTGTCACAGGCGTCCGGTCACGGCGATCCAGCGAAAATCCGGCCCTTCGAAGCCGTATTGGCGCACCGCGATCAGCACCGCATAGGCGCTGATGCTGTCCATCGAGAACGTCTGCACCGCGCCGATCCTGTAGCCGTTCGGGCAGCCACGGCTTTTCGGGATCGATTTATCCTCATGCAGCAGATGGGTCCGGCCGCCATCCCTGGCCTCGATCCGCAGCAAGCGAAAACCGTTGATCTCGCCCTGGCTCTGGCAGCTTTCGGTGTCATTCATGCCGATCTCGTCCAGCCGGAATTCCAGCGGCGGGTCGACCGGCGAAAAGATCGGCCGTGGGTTCACCACCATGCGGAACGGGTCGGCCGACAATTCGGTCACCGGGTTGAAGCCGGCGGTGATGCCGCGGTTTGCGGTGAGTTCGGCCTGCACAACGACGGCTTCGCCCTTCTGTCTGGTCTGCTGACGGGCCGTCTCGAGCGAGGCGGTCTCATCCTCTAGCCGGACCCGGATTGGCGTGCCCTTCAGGAACGTGTCGTCGGCGGTGTTGATGTAGTAGCGATTGGCATAGGGAAAGCCCGAACCGTCTGCCACACCATATTCCTCGAAGGCGAAGACGCTGCCATCCTTGCTGAAGCCGAGGATTTCAAGCTCGGCGACATCGCCCGCTCGGGCGGCCATGGCGGATGCCAGATGGACCAGCAGGCAAACGCCAATCAGGACGAGATTTCGCATCGGGGTTCCGCTCCGCCTGCCGTGGTTCGATCGTTCCCCATCACGAGACAGTCAAAACATCGTGCTATTCAAAAGGCGATGCATCCAATTTCGCATCTGTTTGTTATCGTCGATCGTTTTTCAAAAGGAGAACACCCCATGACTGAGGCCAGCAAGATTCGCGAGCATATGGAAGTGGTCGGCGCCGACGGCGTTCACATCGGCACCGTCGACAGGGTCGATGGCGAGCGGATCAAGTTGACCAAGGCCGACAGCGGCGAGGGCGCCCATCAGGGGCATCACCACTACATTCCCTTGAGCCTGCTTGCCGAGGTCGAGGGCCAGAAAGTCTGGCTGTCGGCGAATTCGGATGTCGCGGTCAGCTTCGAGGAAGAGGAGTCCGACCCGACCTGACTGAAAGTCAGCGCGACGACCACACCGGAAACAGATCGCCATCGGCCGGCGTCGCGGCATGGATGCCGCGGCTGATGGCGCGCGCCATGGTGGCGCCGGCAGCGGCAAAGAAATCGACGGCATCGTCGGCGCTGAGTTCTATGCCGCTCTTCCCCGTCGCCAGCGCGAACACCAGATCGCCGTCGGCCGGCGTGTGCACCGGCCAGATGGCGCGCACGAAGCCGTCATGCGCTGATATCGCCAGCCGCTTGGCTGCTGCCTTGGTCAGCACGGCGTCGGTGGCGATGACGGCGATGGTGGTGTTGCCACCGGCCTCGGCTTGTCCACCGACACGCTTGTCGCGGTATTTCAACAGGATCCGCCTGGCATCGCCCGGCATTGGCGAGGGATAGCCAAGCCCGCCGAACTCATCCCCGATCTCGAAGGGCGCCGCCCAGAAATAGCGGGTCCGCGCGATCGTTACCGAGCCGGTCGGGTTGGCGGCGGCGAGCGCGCCGATGGTGACGCCGCTGTCGAGCACAGTCGAGGCAGAGCCAAGGCCACCCTTCAGCCCGGAACTCAGCGCCCCGGTGCCGGCGCCGATTGTGCCGAGCGGAAAGTCGACTGTTGCCGCCTGGGCGGCTTCGTAGCCGAGGTCGCGGTAGGGAGGATAACGGCCCCAATCCTTGTCGCCGCCATTGCGCAGGTCGAACAGGATCGCCGCCGGCACGATCGGCACGCGAAAGCCGCCGACATCGACGCCAATGCCTTTTTCGCGCAGCGCTGCCTGAACGCCGGAGGCGGCGTCGAGGCCGAAGGCCGAGCCGCCCGACAGCACGACGGCATGAACCGCCTCGATGGAATTGTGCGGTTCGAGCAGGTCGGTTTCGCGCGTGCCCGGCGCGCCGCCGAGGATCTGCACGCCACCGACCGCCGGTTCATCGCACAGCACGGTCGTGACGCCCGATTTCAGCCTGGCATCCGACGCGTTGCCGACGCGCAAGCCGGCGACATCGGTGATCAGATTGCGCGGCCCGGTGCGAAACATCAATTCGTCTCCGCCGGCACGAAACGCGTCCCGTCGAAGCGGAAGGCGCGATAGAGGTTTTGGCTCAGATCGCCTTTGTCGTCGAACCGCAGCGGCCCGATCGCGGTGGTGAAATCATGCCCGGTTAGCGCGTCGGCCAGCCCCTTGCCCGAGGTCTCGGGCGCGGCCGAGGCCGCCTTGGCAATCTCCACCGCCGCATAGGCCGGCAAGGCATAGCCATCCGGCGCGATGTTTTTGGCCGTAAACGCCGCCAGCACCTTGGGATCGGCGACATCGGCCCATTCCGGCGGCGCGATCATCAGCGTGCCGACGGCGTAAGGCACATCGCCGGGTGGCGTGCGCAAATTCTCGCCGCCGGCAAAGACAATGCCGGCCTCGAGCTGGCCGGCGTCGCGGCCCATAATGGCGATGTCGTCGCCGTCGCCACCGGCAAAGACATGCGTCGCGCCCGCCTTCTTCAGCCGGCCGATCAGCCCGATCTGGTTGTCGAGCTGCGGCCGGAACGTGTCTGTGAAGACCGGCTTCAGCGCCGCCTGTTCGGCCGCTGCGCGCAGCGTCTCGGCGATTTCGCGGCCATAGATGGTCCCGTCATCGACGATGGCGAACAATTCGCTCTGCCACAGCCGGGTCAGGATGGCGGCCACCGCATTGCGCTCGTCATCGCCG
Organism: Mesorhizobium sp. M1078; assembly: GCF_040318615.1. Classification (NCBI taxonomy): domain Bacteria; kingdom Pseudomonadati; phylum Pseudomonadota; class Alphaproteobacteria; order Hyphomicrobiales; family Phyllobacteriaceae; genus Mesorhizobium; species Mesorhizobium sp. M1078. The sequence continues at coordinate 187,765 of NZ_JAMYMP010000006.1, read as the reverse complement.
CGCGGCCCCAGCCGATAGACCGGCCAGCCGGTTTTGGCGCGGCGATCGGTCAGGCTTTCGGTGCGCACGCCGACGGTGATGACCGGTATGTTGGCGTCCTTGAGGATCGGCAGCGCCGCCTGGATCGCCTCGGTGCAGAGGAAGCCGACGACGATATCGACCTTCGCAGCGGCGAATTCCGTGGCGGCGGCAGCCCCGCCATCGGCGGTGCAGGCATCGTCGACCGTCCTGATCTCGGCGCCGTTGGCTTCTGCTGCCAGGGCAGCGCCCGCCTCGATCTGCTTGCCCAGGATCGCCGACGGACCGGACAGGGGTGCGGCGACGCCGACAAGCAAAGTCTGCGCGCCGGCGCTTGCCGGCAGCAGCCAGAGCAGTGCCGCTATTACAGCTGTTGGGGGTCGCATTCTGACGACGAATTCCTCCGTGCCGGTCGCATGCTTCCAGCGTCTCTTCCGCCAAGACCTAAAGGCTGCCCGCCCCAGGCGCAACACGGGAATTTGCGGATTGGCGTCAACCACTTCGCTTGTGGCCTATTGTGTGCCGCCATATATAACGCTTGGATTCCCGCTTATGGAAAATCATCGGTGTTGAAGTTGAACGACATAGGGCCTCAGGCCTATCGCGACGCGATGGCGCATTTTGCCGGCCACGTCCATGTGGTGACCACCGACGGGCCCGCCGGCAAACGCGGCACGACGGTGATTGCGGCCTGTTCGGTGTCGGACACGCCGCCGACGGTTCTCGTCTGTCTCAACCGCGAGAATGCCAAGAACGAGCTCTTCGTGCAAAACGGCCGGTTTGCGCTGAACACGCTGGCTTCGCACCAGCAGCCCCTATCGGTGGCGTTTTCAGGCCTGACCGGGCTGTCTGCCGATGAGCGTTTCGCGCTTGGCGAGTGGGATGTCATATCGACGGGCGCGCCTAGCCTGAAGGGCGCTCTTGCGGTTTTTGACTGCGAATTGATGGACACCAAGGATCTCGCCACCCATCGTGTGCTTTTTGGCAAGGTGACAGGCCTGCGCATGGGCGATAATTTGCGGCCGCTGATCTACCACGCCCGCGACTACCACGTGCTGCAGAGCGGAGCAGAGGCGGCAACGGAGAAAGAATGACCGAGCTGAAACCGCGCCCCGCGCCGCGGACGATCGACGAAACGCTCGATCTCCTGACCGGCGCGGACTATGTCGCGGACCGCTCGCTCGCAACGGTGCTGTTCCTGTCCCTGCGCATGCAGCGGCCGCTGTTCCTTGAAGGGGAGGCCGGCGTCGGCAAGACCGAGATCGCCAAGGTGCTGGCGCAGGCGCTCGGCCGCCGGCTGATCCGCCTGCAATGCTATGAAGGGCTCGACGTCTCCTCCGCCGTCTACGAGTGGAACTACGCCGCGCAGATGATCGAGATCCGCATGGAGGAGGCGGCAGGCTCGGTCGACCGCTCCGCCATGGAGAGCAATGTCTTTTCCGAAAAATACCTGATCCGCCGGCCGGTGCTCGATGCGCTGACCGGCAAGGCGGGTGCGGCCCCGGTGTTCCTGATCGACGAGCTCGACCGCACCGACGAAGCCTTCGAGGCGTTCCTGCTCGAAATCCTGTCCGACTTCCAAGTGACGGTGCCCGAGCTTGGCACGATCAAGGCGGAGGAGCCGCCGATCGTCATCATCACCACCAACCGCACGCGGGAAATCCACGACGCGCTGAAGCGGCGCTGCCTCTATCACTGGGTCGACTATCCCAATGCCGAGCGCGAGCTGGAGATCGTGCGCCGCAAGGTGCCGCAGGCCAACAGCCGGCTTTCCGCGGAAGTGGTGTCGTTCATCCAGAAGCTGCGCCGGGTCGAGCTGTTCAAGGCGCCGGGCGTCGCCGAAACCATCGACTGGGCCGGCGCGCTGACCGAACTCGACAAGGTGGCGCTCGATCCCGAAACCGTCTCCGACACGATCGGCGTTTTGCTGAAATACCAGGACGACATTGCCCGCATCGGCGCGGGCGAGGGCCGGCGTATCCTCGACGAGGTCAAGGCCGAACTGGCGGCGGCGGAGTAGGGCAAGTGAAGGCGCCCGAACCCAGAGAGGCGACGGAAGACGGGCGCATCGCCGACAACATCGTCTATTTCGCCCGCACCTTGCGCAAATCCGGCATGCGGGTCGGGCCGGCTTCGGTCAAGGATGCGATCGAGGCGGTGCTGGCAGCCGGCATCGGTTCGCGCGACGATTTCTACTGGACGCTGCATGCCGTGCTGGTGTCGCGGCACGAGGATGACCCTGTTTTCGACGAAGCCTTCCGGCTGTTCTGGAAATCGCGCGAGCTGATCGAGAAACTTCTGGCGATGTTCTCGCCTGTGGCGCCCGACACCAAGGAGAAGCAAAAGCCGCGCGCGGCAGAAAACCGCGTCAGCCAGGCCATGTTCGAAGGCCACGAGAAGAATCGGCCGGTCAGGGAAATCCCGGAGATCGAAGTCGACGCCCGGCTAACCTTCTCCGGGAATGAAGTGCTGCGCGGCAAGGACTTTGCCCAGATGAATGCCGACGAGATGGCAGACGCCAAGAAGGCGATTGCCCGGCTGCGGCTGCCGTTCGACATGGTCCGTACCCGACGCTTCAAGGCAGACCTGCATGGCCGCCGTATCGATCCACGCGCCATGATGCGCTCGGCCGCGCGCACCGGCGGCGAACTGATCCTGCCGAAATTCCGCTCAGCCCGCGAAGTGCATCCGCCGCTGGTGGTTCTCGCCGATATCTCCGGTTCGATGAGCCAGTACACGCGCATCTTCCTGCACTTTCTGCATGCGCTGACCGAAAAACGGCGGCGCGTGCACACCTTCGTCTTCGGCACGCGACTGACCAATCTCACGCGGCAGATGCGCCATCGCGACCCCGATGCCGCCCTTGCCGACTGCTCGGCGGCGGTGAAGGACTGGTCGGGCGGCACCCGCATCGGCGATACGCTGGCGGAGTTCAACAAGCACTGGTCACGCCGCGTGCTCGGGCAGGGCGCGGTGGTGCTGCTGATCACCGACGGGCTGGAGCGCGACGATGTCGCCGGCCTGTCGGAGGAGATGGATCGCCTGCACAAATCCTGCCGGCGGCTGATCTGGCTCAACCCGCTTCTGCGCTTTGGCGGCTTCGAGGCGCGGGCCCGCGGCGTCAGAGCGATGCTGCCTCATGTCGACGAGTTCCGCTCGGTACACAATCTCGATGCGCTGGCCGACCTCTGCGCCTCGCTGGACAAGAAATCGGCCGCTTCGGTCGATCCGCGTCGCTGGCTGGACGCTGGTGTCAGGCGCGCCGCATAGCCATATTGGATTCCGAAAAACAGGCTCCCAGAGAAAACAGACTTTGAGGCAAGCGATCATGGACAACAGCATCTATCTCGATGAGGCCCGCGACCCCTTGATCATCGCGGAAGGCTGGATGAAGGACGGCAAGGATGTCGCCATCGCCACTGTGGTCGAGACCTGGGGTTCGGCGCCGAGGCCGGCCGGCAGTCATCTGGTCATTGACGCCGAAGGCAATTTTCACGGCTCGGTCTCGGGCGGCTGCGTTGAGGGTACCGTGGTGAGCGAGGCGATGGACGTCATCGACTCGGGGAAAGCGAAGATGCTGGAGTTCGGCGTTGCCGACGAAACCGCCTGGCAGGTCGGCCTGTCCTGCGGCGGCCGCATCAAGGTCTATGTGGAGCGGCTCGGTTAGGCATGGATCCCTACGCTCTCAAAGCCCTCAATGCCGAACGCCGTGCCCGCCGTGCGGCGATCCTGGTGACCGATCTCGGCGACGGCCGCGACCGTATCGTGCGTGAAGGCGATCCCGTCGCCGGCGATCTTGGAGCAGCGATCGCCAAGGCGTTTCGCACTGGCAATTCGGGTTCGGTCGAGGCGGAAGGGCGAACCTTCTTCCTCAACGCGCATTTGCCGCAACCGCGCCTGGTGGTGATCGGCGCCGTCCATATCAGTCAGGCGCTGGCGCCGATGGCCAGGATCGCCGGCTATCCCCTGGAGATCGTCGATCCGCGCACCGCCTTCGCCACCCCGGACCGTTTTCCCGATGTAGCACTCCATGCCGAATGGCCGGAGGATGTGCTGAAACGTCAGCCGCTCGACAGCTATACGGCGCTCGCCGCCGTAACCCATGATCCGAAGATCGACGATTTCGCACTGAAGGCCGCGCTCGACGCCAACTGTTTCTATGTCGGCGCACTCGGCAGCCGCAAAACACACGCCAGGCGCGTCGAGCGCCTGCTGGCGCTCGGCGCCAGCGCCGACCAGATCGCCCGCATCCACGCACCGATCGGTATCGACATTGGCGCGGCGAGCCCGGCCGAGATCGCCGTCGCCATCCTGGCGCAGACGATCCACGCCTTTCGCTCGCGCGGGCTGGAATCGAAAGGCGCTGCGGCGTGAGATTCGGTCCGGTTCCAATCGACAAGGCGCAAGGCGCGGTGCTGGCGCATGCCACGACGGCGGGCGAGCGGCGTTTCCGCAAGGCGCACAGGCTGAGCACGCAGGACGTGGCGGTGCTGAAGGCGGCCGGCATTACCGAGATCGTCGTGGCGGTGCTTGCCGCCGATGACCTCAGCGAGGATGCGGCGGCCGAAAAGATTGCTGCCAGCATGGCCCACCGCAACATAGAGGCAAAACCGGCCGCGACCGGCCGCGTCAACCTCCATGCCAAGGCCGCCGGTCTCTTCACCGTCGATGCCGCCATGATCGACGCCATCAATGCGGTCGACCCGACCATCACCATCGCCACGCTGGCGCAGCACGCGCCGGTTGAGCAGGGCCAGATGGTGGCGACGGTCAAGATCATCCCGTTCGCCGTTGCCTCGGCCCTTGTCGATGCGGTGACAAAGATCTGCGCCGGCGGCGAGATCTTCGCCGTCAACGCCTACCATCCGGTGCGCATCGGCGTGATCCAGACGGTGCTGCCCGGCATCAAGGCGAGCGTGCTCGACAAGACGCTACGCGTCACCGAAGCGCGGCTGGCACGCTCCGGCGGCCGGCTGACGACGGAGCGCCGCACGCCGCACGAAATTGCGCCCGTCGCCGATGCCGCCGCCGCGCTGGCGCGCGACAACGACATGGTGGTGATCTTCGGCGCCTCGGCGATGAGCGATTTCAACGATGTCGTTCCGGCGGCGATCGAGGCAGCAGGTGGCACGGTGATCCGCGCGGGCATGCCCGTCGATCCCGGCAATCTGCTGGTGCTGGGCACGCTCGACGGCAAGCGCGTCATCGGCGCGCCCGGTTGCGCCCGCAGCCCCAAGGAGAACGGTTTCGATTGGGTGCTCGACAGGCTGATCGCCGGTCTCGACGTCACCGCCAAGGACATCGCCGGCATGGGCGTTGGCGGCCTCTTGATGGAAATCCCGACCCGGCCGCAGCCGCGCGAGCCGCTGCCGGCGGGAGCCGGGCTGAAGGTCGAGATCGTGCTTCTGGCCGCCGGTCGCTCCAGCCGCATGGGCGGGCCGAACAAGCTTCTGGCGCTGTTCGACGGCAAACCGCTGGTGCGCCGGACAGTCGAGCGCGCACTGGCCTCGAAGGCAACCAGCACCGTTGTCGTCACCGGCCACCAGCGTGAGCGGGTGCACCAAGCCTTGACCGGCCTCGACGTGATCTTCGCCGACAATCCGGATTTTGCCGACGGCCTGTCCTCGTCTCTAAAAGCCGGCATTGCCCGCGTTGGAGCCGAGGCGGCCGGCGCCATGATCGTCCTCGGCGACATGCCGGGTATCTCATCGGCCGATCTCGACCGGTTGATCGAGGCCTTCCGTAGGGACGGCGGCCGCTCAGTGGTGCGTGCCGCCCATGACGGCCGCCGCGGCAATCCGGTGCTGCTGCCACGCGCGCTGTTTGGAGGCATCGCTCACCTCGAGGGCGACACCGGCGCTCGCCATCTGGTCGAGGCCGAGGGACTGGATGTCATCGACGTCGAGATCGGCGACGGCGCGTCGATCGATGTCGACACCCGCGAGGCGCTGGAAGACGCCGGCGGCGTGCTGCAGGATTGACAAAGCGAAGCCGAAAAACGCATGCCTTTAGCATGGCTCTCTCTTTACTTGCCTCAGCGCTTCTACCCCCCTCTGGCCTGCCGGCCATCTCCCCCTCAAGGGGGGAGATCAGCAGCCTCGATGGCGGCGTCTATCCTGCAGCTTTGAAGATTGGCGGAAGGCGGCGTGATATCCAATCTCCCCCCTTGAGGGGGAGATGGCCGGCAGGCCAGAGGGGGGCGGCCGCGCTCCATAGCCTTCTGATTTCGCTCTTTTTCCTGTTCTCTGCCGCCCACGCCGACGCGCTCGAACTAAAACCCTACAAGGATGACCTCTTCGCCTATCCGGCGACGCTCTCGTCCACGGACAAAGGCGCCTACACCGTCATCGACTATCGCGAGATGCGCGACATCAACGACCGCGACGAAGTGCCGGAAAAGCGCGTGCAGGCTAGGTATACCGACACCGGCGTGCGCAAGGTGCAGCGGGATTTGATGCTGAAAACCGATGCCGGCGATGTCAGGCATGTCGCCGTAGGCAAGACCGAAGGCGCCGGTATCATCGTGCTTTACCTGCACGGGCAGGGCGGCAGCCGCAAGCAGGGCGTCGACGACTTCACCTTCGGCGGCAACTTCAACCGAATCAAGAACCTGATGGCCGGCAATGGCGGCCTCTATCTCTCACCCGATTTCACCGATTTCGGCGACAAGGGCGCGGCCCAGGTCGCGGCGCTGATCGGCCACTATGCCGAGGCCTCGCCGGACGCGAAAATCTTCGTCGCCTGTGGCTCGATGGGCGGCGCGCTGTGCTGGAAGCTGGCCGGCCGCAGCGATACGGGACGGCGCATCAACGGGCTGCTGCTGCTCGGCTCGCTGTGGGATGACAGTTTCCTGTCGAGCCCGGCCTACAGGCGCCATGTGCCGGTGTTCTTCGGGCAGGGCAGCAAGGATCCGGTCTTTCCCGTGGAGAAGCAGGAAGCCTTCTTCCGCTCCATCACTGCGAACTCGAAAGCCTATCCGACCCGGTTCGTCCGGTTCGAGACCGGCACCCATGGCACGCCGATCCGCATGGTCGACTGGCGCCAAACGCTGAACTGGATGCTGTCGAAGGCGCCCTGAGGCATATCGCCCAGAGGTGCCCCTTGGTTTTGGCAATCATGGTTCGGCCGATATCCTCTTGGGTGTAGGCTGATATGATCCAACAGATCGGAAGCACAGCGATGGACGCCCACCCCTTCAAGATCCAAATTCCGAACGAACAACTTGAAGATCTCCAGCGCCGGCTTAGCGCAACACGATGGCCAATTCCGCTAAGCGAAGCGGGCTGGAGCGATGGGGCCGAGCTGCCGTTCATCAAGCGCCTTGCGGATTACTGGCGAGACCGCTTCGACTGGAGAGTGCAAGAGGCGCGGCTGAACCGGCTGCCGCAATATCTGACGAGGCTGAACAACCTAGATGTCCACTTTGTCCACCAGCCAGGCAACGGACCGGCGCCGCTGCCGCTGATCATAACGCATGGCTGGCCCGGCTCGTTCATCGAAATGGAACACGTCATTCCATTGCTGGCAGACCCAGCTGCCCATGGTGGTGACCCGGCCGACGCTTTCCACGTGGTAGTTCCCTCCTTGCCCGGATACGGCTTTTCCCAGGCGCCGACGGAACCAGGCTTCCATTCCGGCCGCATCGCGGAGTTATGGGTACAGTTGATGCGCGGGCTCGGCTACGACCGCTTCGCTTCCCAAGGAGGCGACATCGGCGCGGGCGTTTCCGCCTGGATGGCACGGCTCCATTCCGAAAGCGTGCTTGGCGTCCACGTCAATTACATTCCCGGGAGCTATCGGCCACCCTTGGGTGCAGGTCTGCCATCTGTCACCGTTGAGGAGCAGGCCTTTCTGGAAAAGGCCGCGGCCTGGACGGCAACGGAGGGCGCCTATGCCCATCTGCAGGGCACGAAGCCTCAGACGCTTGCTTATGCTCTGACAGACTCGCCGATCGGTCTCGCAGCCTGGATGATCGAGAAGTTCCGTAGCTGGAGCGATTGCGACGGTGACGTGGAGCGCACCTTCGGCATGGACACGCTCCTTACGGATGTTTCGCTCTATTGGTTCAGCAACGCGCTCACCTCGTCCTTGCGGCTCTACAAGGAGAATCGACTGTTCCCTCTTGCGTTCGAGACGCTGGAACGCGTTTCGCCGCCATTTGGGGTAGCGCTTTTCCCTCGCGAGTTGCCGATGCCGCCTCGATCCTGGGTGGCGCGGGTCTTTGACGTTCAGCGATGGACATCGATGCCGCGAGGGGGCCATTTCGCTGCGCTGGAGGAACCGAGTCTTCTGGTCGAGGACATTCGCGCCTTCTTCCGGCCGATGCGTTCCCGGCCTGAAACGAGAAGGCGAATGTGAAGGACTGCTTGAGCGCGGCGGTTCCTGATAAGATCCCTACGGCGCGGTGTTGTAGTCGACCACCGTCTGCGGGTTCTCCTCGCCATCGTAAGACGCGTCCACATCATATTGGACGAGGGAAAAATCGCCGTTACGGAACAGGTATATCCCCTTGTCCGAGGCGTCGCCGATGCCGCGCCATTTGTTGAACGTGGTCAGCGTCTTGGCGTCTTCGTCATATTCGGAATTGGCCGCCCAGCCGGATGTGCGGAAGCCGATGATATCCATGCCCAGCAGTTTGCCGTCGCTGTCATTGTTCTCGTAACGGATATCCATTTCGGGCTCGGTGAACTGCAACTGCCGCACGCCCGATACTTCGTCGGTCATGTAGTAGACCGAACTTGCGTTATAGGCTGCCGCTTGGCAGTAGAACTCGAAAAGCCGCGTTTCCTTGTCGGGATCGCTGGCAGCCGCGTCCTTTGCCTTGTATTTGATCGAAAAGATGTTCGGCTCCTCGCCGAGAAATTGCTTGTCACACTGATCGCCATAATCGGCGGCGAACAGTTTCTTCACCTGCTCGAGTGCGGTGTCCTTCTTCGGCGGCGGCGGCCCGTCACCACAGCTTGGCGGCAGCGCCTCCTCGAAATCGGCCTTGGACGGCTTCAGCGCGCCCTTGTCGATAAAGATCGGGCGGAATGGCGGGGCCTGGATCTGAGCGCTGACCTGGCGCAGCGTGTAACAGCCGGCGAAGACCGCCTCGTTGCCGTCCTTGCCGGTGGCGCGGATGGCGACCGGAACACTGTAGTAGATGCTGCCGGCCGCGCCCTCATCGGAAACGGCGCCGGTTTCGACATCGACCTTGTCGGTGCCGTCATAGCCCTTGACGAATGTGTCGAAATCCTTTGCCGGCTTTGTATCGCCGTAGTAAGCCCAGGCGCGGGCGAATTCGTGCCGGTTGATGGCGCTGTAGAGCGAGCGGATGACGGCTGCGGCATCCGACCTGTCATCGACGTAAGGGGCTTGGTCATCGGCTGCCGGTTCATCGTCGGCGAACACAACCTGGCCGGATGCGGCAAGGGAGCAAAAGGCGGCCGCTGCCAGAAAGACGCGTCTCATCGGAGAATCTCCACCACGGAAGGAGTCTATCATCGAGATTGCGGCGACGTGGTGACGCTTGAAAAATCCTCCGGGAAGGCGCTACGTCCCGCCGTCGGCGCTTCAGCCGCAATGGAGATTTGAACGTGACACTATCAATGTACGAGGCCTCGGTGCCGGTGTTTTCGGCCAGGCTGAAGGCGCTGTCCGGCGTGCTGTCGGCGGCCGAACAGAATGCAACTGAACGCAAGATCGATCCGCAAGTCTTTTTGACCGCAAGGTTGGCGCCCGACATGTACGCGCTGGTCCGGCAGGTGCAGGTCGCCACCGACCACGCCAAGGGCGCGCCGTCGCGGCTGGCCCGCCGCGAAGTGCCGAAATACGAAGACAATGAAGCCACCTTCGCCGACCTTCAGGCGCGCCTTGCCAAGACGCTCGAGCTTTTGGCGTCGTTCTCGGCCGCCGAATTCGATGGCTCGGATGACAGGGTGGTCGAACTGAAATTTGGCCAGCGCGAGGCTTCGATGCCCGGCATGCAGTATTTGCTGCATGTCGCCATGCCCAACTTCTATTTCCACGTGACCACGGCTTACGACATCCTGCGCCACAATGGCGTGCCGCTGACCAAGGGTGCCTATCTCGGGAATCGTTGACGAATTCGGCATTCCGAGGTTTCCCGGTCGCTGCCGGGAAACTTCGTTTGACGCTGGTTCGGCGCCAAGGCCTTGATCAACGCGGTGACATTTCGCGGGCTATGCGCGGGAAGTCGGCCGGCTTGATGCCGATGTCAGCACGGTCGGCATTGCTCATCGAGTGCAGCAAGGCCAGTGCCGAGCGGTAACGCTGATGCTCCTGCGGACGCGGACGAGCAAACATTTCAGTGAAGAACCCCATGATTCGGCCCCTTAGTTATCCTCCACAGCACCGAATATAGGGAAAATATGAAGATTGTGCAGTGCAGCATTTGCATGGCAGCCATGCCAGGCGATTTCTTTTCGGCACAATCAGCTCATTGGCTGAAACTTTTGGCTGATGCAGACCGTATGCATAGACGCTGGCACATGGCCGGCTTTTCCTCGCCACTCCTGGCGAATTTTCCGGGCTGCATGAAAATGCAGTCCGGCTTTTTGTTGAGCTTCCCCTACCATCAAGCGGCCCGCGCAAGGCTGGGGAACGCCTAAACTCGTTAAGATCGGTGGCATTCATTTTTAACGAGCCGGTTCTATGGTGCGAACGGCTCTATTCGCACGCTCATGGCTAAAACGAGGGGGAGGCTGACATCGGCGCCAAGCGGGATTTCGCTTCCTTGCTCGACGATCTGTTCGTCGGCTCCGACAAGGACGAGGGGGGCGACGTGAGTGGCGCGCGGCCGTCGATCCCGTTCGACTATCTGTCGGTGGCTGATGAACTTCATTCCGGCCGCATCAAGGTCTCCGGCGAAACCTTCGCCGCCGAATATCGCGAGGCGGGCGCCGATCTGGCCGCCGAATTCGCCGCCCTTCTCGATCATGCCAAGCTGGCGCTGGCGGGTGAGGAAACAAAGCCCGAAGAAAAGCTGCCGCCGATCGATCCTGACGCGATTGCCGTCGAACTCGGCCTCGATCATCCTGTCAAGAGCGGTGATCTCAGCCGCATGCGCCGCAGCTTCGCCTTCGCCAACCATCCCGACCGTGTCGCGCCGCATCTGCGCCAGCGCGCCATGATCCGCATGCAGGTGGCCAACATGCTGATCGACGAGGCCAAGCGGCGCGCTTTGGCTGGCGTCCGGCGCTGACTTTCCAGGGTTCACGCAAAAGTCGGTCCGCTGAGGGTTGGAGAGCGGCGCCGCTTTCCCTATAGATGCGGCTTCCTTCCCGCGTAGCCGCGCAATTCCCGCCGGAGAAAATTCGATGCATAAACGCCGTCTCGGTCGGACCGATCTTCTTGTGACCCAGATCTGCCTGGGGTCGATGACCTGGGGCGAGCAGAACACCGAGGCCGATGGCCATGCGCAGATGGATCTGGCTTTTGAGCGCGGCGTGAATTTCATCGACACCGCCGAGCTCTACCCGATCCCGCCCAAGGCCGAGACGCAGGGGCGGACGGAGAAGTTCATCGGCAGCTGGATGAAGGCCAAGGGCAACCGCGACAAGGTGATCCTGGCCTCGAAAGTGGTCGGCCGCACCGCCAACCGCTGGTTTCGTGGCGAGCGGCCGTCAAAACTGGTGCGCGCCGACATCTTTGACGCCATCGACAAATCGCTGGCCAAGCTCGGCACCGACTATCTCGACCTCTACCAGATCCACTGGCCGGAGCGCGACATCCCCTGGGGCGCCAACCCGACCCGCGTGGGTGCTGTGCCGCGCCGTGCCGATGCCGTTGGCGCGCCGCCCGGCGAGACGCCGATCGCCGAGACACTCGCAGTCTTCGAGGAGCTGGTGAAGGCGGGAAAGATCCGCCATCTCGGCCTGTCGAACGAAAGCTCCTGGGGCGTCATGCGCTTCATCGCCGAGGCCGACAAGGGCGTCGGCCCGCGCATCGTTTCGCTGCAGAACGCCTACAATCTGGTCAACCGTACGTTCGAGGTGAACCTGGCCGAAGTCTGCGGGCGCGAGGATGTCGGCTTTCTCGCCTATTCGCCGCTGGCGCAGGGCTATCTCACCGGCAAATACGACCATGGCGCACGGCCGCAGGGTTCGCGCTCGCAGCTGTTCAACCGCGGCCAGCGCTACGAGACGCCGAATGCGGCGGAGGCGCAGCTCGCATACAACGAACTGGCGCGTTCCTTCGGCCTTGAACCTGCGCTGTTTGCCAACGCCTATGTCGCCAGCCGGCCTTTCGTCACTTCCAGCATCATCGGCGCGACGACGATTGCCCAGCTTGAGATGGCGCTGTCGTCAGCCGACGTGACCTGGACCGACGAGATGCAGAAGGGCGTGGATGCGATCCACCAGCGCGTCGGCAATCCGTGCCCATAAGCAGACCGTTTGGCCGGGATTGCCGAGCAAAGACAAGGGGAAGGGGACAGCCATGGATTTTCCGATCGAGACCGTCAGGGGAAAATTTCCGGCGCTGGACCTGACCGACAAAGGCCGCCGGCGCATCTATCTCGACAATCCGGCCGGCACGCAGGTGCCGCAAGCGGTTGCCGACGCGGTGGCGCGCTGCCTCCTCACCACCAACGCCAATCTCGGCGGCTATTTCGAAACCACGCTTGCCGCGCAAAAGGTGTTCGACGACGCCCATGCGGCGATGGCCGATTTCCTGGGTGCGGCAAGCGCGGAGGAAATAATCATCGGCGCCAACATGACGACGCTGACCTATCACATGTCGCGCACGCTCGGCCGCGGCTTCAAGCCGGGCGACGAGATCATCGTCACCCGCATGGATCATGAGGGCAACGTCTCGCCCTGGCTGCAGCTGGCCGAAGATCTTGGCCTCGTCGTGCGCTTCCTGCCCTTCGACGAAAAGAGCTGGCAGGTCGAGGAGGCGGCGCTCAGCGCTCTGCTCACCGACAAGACTCGGCTCGTGGCGCTGAACTATGCCTCGAACCTCACCGGCTCGATCAACCGGGTCAAGGCGCTGACGCGAATTGCCAAACAGGCCGGGGCGCTGGTCTATGTCGATGCCGTCCAGTTCGCGCCGCACGGGCTGGTCGACGTGCAGGATCTCGGCTGCGACTTCCTGATCTGCTCGGCCTACAAATTCTTCGGCCCGCATATGGGCATATTGTGGGGACGCCGCGACATCATCGATGCGCTGCAACCCTACAAATGCCGTTGCTCTTCCAATGGCCTGCCGGAGCGCTTCGAACTCGGCACGCCGCAGATCGAACTGATGGCCGGGCTTACCGCGGCGGTCGATTACTTCGCCGAACTCGGTGCTGCGGCCGGCGAGGGCGGTTCGCGAAGGCAAAAGATCGCAAAGGCATACGAAGTGTCGATCGCCTACGAAAACCCGCTGGCGCTGAGGCTGATCGATGGGCTGTCCGCCATTGAGGGCCTGACCATCCGCGGCATCACCGATCAGAAGCGTGTCATTGAGCGCGTGCCGACCGTGTCCTTCACCGTCGACGGCATCGTGCCGGAGACGGTCGTGCGGCAGATGAATGCCGAGAACATTTTTCTATGGTCGGGTCACAACTACGCCTGGGAGATCGTCCACCATCTCGGCATTCCGGCGGAGCAGGGAGTCGTGCGCATCGGTATTGCGCACTACAACACGGCGGCAGAGATCGACGAGACGTTGGAAAGCGTGCACCGGGTGATCGCCATGCTGAGGCAGCAGCGCTAGTCAGCTATCGCTGTTTGCCGCCGAAACCGGTTAGGAACGCCGTGAGATTGTCGCCGAGCGCGTCGCAGAGATAGCCGCCTTCCTGGACGATAATCGTCGGCAGGCCAAGCTTGGCAATTGCCTCGCCGATCCGCGAGAAACCGGGCGTGGTCACCGAAAGCCCGCCGAACGGATCGCCCTCGAACGCATCGAGACCGAGCGCCACGACCAGCGCGTCCGGCGAAAAGGCGCGGATACGCTGGAACGCCACTTCGAGGGCCTCCAGAAACGCCGCGTCCGCTGATTTGCGCGGCAATGGCAGGTTGAAATTATAGCCGAGGCCCGGACCTTCGCCGCGCTCATCGGCATGGCCCCAGAAGAACGGATAGAAGCGCACCGGATCGGCGTGCAGCGACACCGTCAGGACGTCGGAACGCGTATAAAAGATGCCTTGCGTGCCGTTGCCGTGATGCAGGTCGACATCGAGGATCACCACCCGCGTTGCCTGCTTGCGCAACACCTGGGCCGCGACCGCTGAATTGTTGATGAAGCAGAAGCCGCCGGCGACATCGGCAAAGGCATGATGGCCGGGCGGCCGGCAGAGCGCATAAGCGGCAGGCGCGCCCGATATCACCGCTTCGGCTGCCTCGACTGCACTCCAGGCGCTCCACAGCGCGCTGTGCCAGGTTTCGGCCGAGATCGGGCAAGCGGTGTCGGCCATGTGGTAGCCGGCCTGGCCGACCGCCGAGGCCGGATAGGACCCTGTGCGGGCCAGTGGATGGATGTTGGGGATGACTTCCGCGGATGCGCCCTCGATGCGCTGCCAGCGCGCAAAAATGTGTTCGAGGAAGGCGAGATACTCCGGCGTATGCACGGCCGCCACCGGGCCTAGGTCATGTTCCCTGGGCCGCTCGATCATCAATCCGGCGGATTTTGCGCCGGCTAACAATGGCTCTACCCGCTCCGGCTGTTCGGGATTGGGCTGCGGCGCACCGCTGGACAGAAAGGCCTTCGGGTCGTGGCGTTTCTGCTCCTCGGCAAAGAAGGCTTTCATTCCGCGTCCCCGTCCTGCGCTGCATCGGCAAAGGCGAAAAAGGCATCACCGGCGATCTTCTGCGTCTGCTCGTAGCTCGACCAGGCGATACCCAGCCGCTCATAAAAAGCCTTGGCGCCGTCATTGTCGGTGTCGACGGACAGCCTGAGATAGGCGCCGCCATCCCGGCGGCAGTCGCGCGCGACCCGGCGCAGCAGTCTTTCGCCGATCTTGCGGCCGCGAAACCGGTCCTCGACATAGAGGTCCTGGATATAGACGCCGGGCCGCCCCATCCATGTCGAGAAGATCGGGAAATGCAGGCAGAGCCCCGCAAAATCGCCGCCGATCTCGGCGATCAGGGTGGAGAAGGCGGGTTTGTCGCCAAAGCCGTAGCGGCGGAGATCGTCGGCAGTGGACGTGATCTCCTGATGCGCGCCGATATGGGTGCCGAGCTTGAGCAGCGCGGCATGGATGGTGTCGACGTCGTCGATGGTGCCGGAGCGGAGGGTGACTGTACTCACGATAGGCAAGGCGCCCAGGCACCCCCCTCTGTCCTGCCGGACATCTCACCCTCAAGGGGGGAGATTGGCAGCTTTGGCGCTGCCATCCATTTTGCAACGATTGAGATTGGCGAAGGCCGCAGTGACATCCGATCTCCCCCCTTGAGGGGGAGATGGCCGGCAGGCCAGAGGGGGGTGTGCCGGAACGCCATCATCGCAGATCAATCATCTCAAAACGCCACCCTATCGCCACCCTTCAGCGCCAGCATATCGCGCGCCTCGGTCGGCGTTGCGACTTCCAGCGACAACCCGTCGAGAATGGCGCGTATCCTGCGCACCTGATCGGCATTGGATTTCGCCAATTGCCGTCCATCGTAGAGACTGTCCTCCAGCCCGACGCGGACATTGCCGCCCATCGCCGCCGCGATCGAGATCAGGGGCATCTGATGGCGGCCGGCGGCGAGCACCGAGAACTGGTAGCTGTCGCCGAACAGCTTGTCGGCGATGCGCTTCATATGGATGAGATTGTCGGGATCGGCGCCGATGCCGCCGAGAATGCCGAGCACGAACTGGATGAACAGCGGCCCCGACACCAGCCCGCGGTCGCGAAAATGCGCCAGCGAATAGAGATGGCCGACATCGTAGCATTCGAACTCAAAGCGCGTGCCGCAGCCCTTGCCGAGCTTTTCGAGCACGCCTTCCATATCGGCAAAGGTGTTCTTGAAGATGGTGTCGCGCGTGGCTTCGAGCAGCTTTGGTTCCCACTCGTGCTGCCACTCCCTTGGCTTGTCGAGCATCGGGAACAGCGCGAAATTCATCGAGCCCATGTTGAGCGAGCACATTTCCGGCTCGGCCCGCAGTGGTGCCGCCAGCCGCTGGTCGAGCGTCATCAGCGACGAACCGCCGGTGGTGATGTTGATCACCGCATCGGTCGCTTGCTTGATGCGCGGCAGGAACTGCATGAACACCTCAGGATCGGCGGTCGGCCGGCCGTCTTTGGGATCGCGGGCGTGGAGATGCAGGATTGAGGCGCCAGCCTCGGCCGCCGCGATGGCGTCGGTCGCGATCTGGTCCGGCGTCACCGGCAGATAGGGCGACATGGACGGGGTGTGCACCGAGCCAGTGACCGCGCAGGTGATGATGACTTTCCTCGGCGCCATTCTTTAGCCCTCAGCCTTCGACCGGCAGGTCGAGTTCGGCGGCCAGAACTTCCAGCGAATCGCCGATGATGGAAATGATCTCGCCGACCTCTTCAGCCGTGACGATCATCGGCGGCGCCACCATGAAATTGTCGCCGTCGACACCGCCCTTGACCCTGCGGCCGTAGATGATCAGCCCGCGCTCGTAGGCGAGGTCGAGCAGGCGCTGCGTGGCTTTCTTGCCCTGTTCGATCGGCCGTAGAGTTTCGGGATCGGCAACCATCTCGGCGCCGGTGAGCAGGCCTTTGCCTCGGACATCGGCGATGAACGGAAAACGCTTCGCCAGCCCTTTCAGCCCGTCCATCAGCACGTCGCCCATCGCGGCGGCATTGGCGATCAGGTCGAGGCGGTCCATCTCGCCGAGCACGGCGAGCCCGGCCGCGCAGGCGAGCGGATTGCCAGCATAGGTGTGGCCATGCTGGAAGCCGCCCGACGACAGCAGCGGCTCGACCAGCCGCATCGGGGCGGCCAGCGCGCCGAGCGGCGCATAGCCGGAGCCAAGCCCCTTCGACAGCGCGACGATGTCGGGCTTGCAGTTCCAATGGTCGCCGCCAAGGAATTTTCCGGTGCGGCCGGCGCCGCTCATCACTTCATCATGGATGAGCAGGATGCCGTAGCGGTCGCAGATCTCGCGTATACGCGGATAATAGCTGTCCGGTGCGACGAGGGCCGAAGTCGCCGCACCGCCGATCGGCTCCATGATGAAGGCGAGCACGCTGTCCGGGCCCTCGGCCTGGATCTTCTCCTCCAGCATGTCGGCATAGCGGACGCCGCGCTGCTCCATCGAAAGATTGTCGCGGTCGCGCCATGCCGTCGGCGCCGGCACGGTCGGCATCACCCGCATCATCGGTGTGAACGTTTCGGCCAGCGCATCGTCGCCGGTTATCGAAAGCGAACCCAGCGTGCCGCCATGATAGGAGGGAAAACGCGTGATAACCTTCCAGCGCTTCGGCTGGCCGGTCGCGACCGCCCATTGCCGCGCCAGCTTGATGCAGGATTCCGTCGCCTCCGAACCGCCGGAGACGAAGAAGATTCGGTCCATGCCCTCCGGCAGTTTGCCGGCGAGTTCCCGCGCCAGTTCTTCCGCCGGTTCGTTCTCGAAATGCAGCCGGTAGGCGAAGGTGGCGCGGTCCATCTGCCGCTTCATGGCGTCGAGCACGTTGCGGTTGGAATGGCCGATATTGGCGACCATCGGCCCGCTCGATCCGTCGATGAAGCGGCGGCCGTCCTGCGTCCACATATAAATGCCTTCGGCGCGGTCGATCAGCGGCCGCCGCAGGCTGGAGAGGTAGAACAGGTGCGATGGCGCGCGCACTTCTGAACCGGCGGAGGAGGGCTTCTGCATGTCAGGTCTTTCCGAGGTAGCGATCGATTACATTCCTGGTCACGCGCTCGACCATCGGATCCTGCCTGAGCAGGCCGGCCACCCATTCGCAGCTTCCGGCGTGGAAAACCTCGCCCTTGCCGCGCGCGAAATTGACGATCATGCCGTTGCCGCGTTTGACCTTTTCCAGATTGGCGTCGGTCGCTTCGCCAAACAGCGTTTCGGCCGTAAAGCGGCCATCCTCGTCGGTGAGAAACTGGTCCTCGATCGGGATGTCGGCGCTTTCCTCGACCTGGCTCGCCATGCCGACGGCCAGCACCTGCAGCCCGTCAGGCGCACCGCTGTCCGGTGTCGGATAGGGCAGGCCGCCGCGTATCTCGAAATCGAGCCCGTCGACCTCATAGCCATAGACATGGCTGTCGGCGCCGAGCAGGTCGCCATAATAGATGCCGGTGCCGGCAAAGGCCCAGTGCTCGGGTCGATAGACCGGAAAGCCGCGCACGCCGCGCGGTGCGCATCCGCCCCAGCCGGCATAGACGCCGCGCGTCGCGTTGAGGCCGAACGTCATTGCGCCGGGACGACCGATCTCAGGCGCTTCCCAGGAGTTGGTGGCGCGGGTGACGTCGCCGCCTCGGAAGTAGGCTGGGTCTTCGGCGCGCGCCCGGTATTTGTAGCAGACCTGCCGCCGGCCTTCGTCCTCGAGCCTTGTCTGCCACATGAAATTGCCGGCAAAGCGCGCCGCATGGCCGCCGCGCTCGACGTAGCTGTCGACGGCGTCCCGCATCTCCCAGGTCCAGTACTCGTCATGGCCGACGAAGACCACACAGTCATAACCATCGAGGATTTCGGGCGAGAAGTGCAAATCGTGCTGGCTGGCGAGATCGACGCCATAGCCGGCGCGCTCGGCAAAGCGGAAGAAGTGGCTGTCATAGCTCGCCCAGCCGGAGGAGGTGTATTTCTTCGAATGTCCCGTGGCGTACGCCCATTCCATGTGCGGATAGCGCGGCACTGTTTTCGGCGGCACGGCAACCTCCAGCGGCACGCGCGGCGCGTCCTTGGGCAACACCACGAAGCCACGGCACCAAGGCCGCTGCGTCGACACCATGCGCGCATACTGGTCGCGGCCCGCGCCGGTGATGCCCTGATAGGCGTTGGAGCCGCCCCATGTGTTGTAGGACAGCCAGGTGCCGGTCGCCGCCACCTGCAGCACGCGACCGGGTTTGCTGCCGGGCAGGAGCGCGACGATGATGAGGTGGTGGCAAAGGATAGCTTTGCCGTCGCGCCCGTCCGCCGTCAGCGTCAGCCGATAGGCGCCGGATGGCCAATCGTTGCCGATGCGAAATTCGAAAGACGCCTCCCAGCCGCAGCCTTCGACCGAGCACTGGTCGGGCGTATCCTGCCAGCGCGCCGAAAGCCCCGTTTGCTCGAAGACTTTTGTCTCGCTGCCGCCGTCGCGGACAATGACAATGCTGAAGCCCGGCACTGTCGAACTGACATGCAGCGTCACGGTCTCGCCGGCGCGGTAGGAAAAGCGGTTGGAATAACACCAGATCTCGCCGCGCTCGCCGTCCATTCCCGGCCATTCATAGTAATGGCCGCGCACTGCCTCGCGGCGCTGCTCGGGCGTCAGTCCGAAATCGGGAAATTCGGTCGGCAGTTGGGTCATGAACACCGGAAAAGTGACAGGCCGCCATTTCGGCCATCTGCCGGCCAAGCGTCAAATGGAAACGATCGGGCCAGCAATTGCATACGACACAATTGCTTGGCCGCTCTTGGCCGCACCCGGCAAACCGACTATCTCAGGCGAGGCGGCATTTTCCGCCTCGGGAGCCGGTATGCTGAGAGTGCAGAAGGTCAAGGTCGACGAAATCTACGTGCCGACGGCGCGCAAGAAGACGCTTCATCCCGAAACGGTCCGGCATCTGGCCGAAGACATACTGGAAAACGGCATGAAGACGCCGATCCAGGTTCGCCATGACGGCAAGCGCCACATCCTGGTCGAGGGCCTGCACCGGCTGGAAGCCGCCAAATGGCTCGGCGAGACCGAGATCGACGCCTATCTGGTGCAGGCCAAGCGCCACTGAGGCGCGCGACCCGATCGACAACAGCCAAACCGGTCATTCCTCGGCGGATTTTTTCGCAGGGCATGTCGGCACGCGGCGTGCTTGCTCGTCCTTAGGGCGGAACCCGAGGAGACCGACATGTCCAGACCAATCTATTTCGCCATTCTTGCCTCGGTCGCTGCCTTGTTCGTAGCGCCCGGCCCAGCCAATGCAGAGGAGACGAAGCCCGCCATGACCACCGAAGCAACAGCCATGCCGAAGCCGGAAAAGTCCGGCCTACTGCCGATCGACGGCCTGAATTACTATTATGCCGTCTACGGCAAGGGCGAACCGCTGCTTCTGCTGCATGGCGGCCTTGGCACGTCGGACATGTTCGCGCCGCTGCTGCCGAAGCTGGCGGAAAACCGCACCATCATTGCCGTTGACCTGCAGGGCCATGGCCGCACCGCGCTCGGCGAGCGACCCTTCAGCCTGGAGGGGATGGGCGACGACATGGCTGGTATCGTCAAGGCGCTCGGCTATGACAAGGTCGACGTGCTTGGCTATTCGCTGGGCGGCGGCGTCGCCTTCCGTATGGCCGTTCAGCATCCCGAGACGGTGCGCCGGCTGGTCCTGGTCTCGACCGGCTTCGCCGCCAATGGCTTCTATGACGAGATGCGCGGCCAGCAGGCGCAGGTGAGCGCGGCCGCCGCCGATTTCATGAAGGACACGCCGATGTACAAATCCTACGTCGCCGTCGCCCCACGTCCCGACGATTTCCCTAAACTGCTCGATGCGCTGGGCAATTTCATGCGCAAGGATTACGACTATTCCGCCGATGTGGCGAAGCTGAAGATGCCAGTTATGCTGGCCTATGGCGACAGCGACATGTACAAGCCCGAGCACGAGATCAAGTTCTACCAGATGCTCGGCGGCGGGCTGAAGGATGCCGGCTGGATGCGTGAGAACCTGTCGCAGAACCGGCTGGCCATCATTCCCAACCGCACCCACTACGACGTCTTCTTCGCACCGGAACTGACGGCCGCGGCACTGCCCTTCCTCAATGGCGAAACCAAGGTGAAGACCTGGGACGAAGTCCTCAGCGAAACGAAATAGCTTGCCTGAAATGCATGCCGGCCGTCTCGAAGAGGCGGCCGGCTTTTTTGGCCTGCGAAACCACGGAGCCTTGGCGCAGCGATTGGTCGTATCAGCGCAATCGATGGCGCCATCAGGGCTTTTCAATTGACCGAAAGGTACCTGTCGATATCTTTCAAGAGACCTTCAGTGCGATGGGTTCGAATGATGACGAAATACCAGGGCGGATGCCATTGCGGGGCAGTGCGCTACGGCACCGAGGCGGCGCCGCTCAACCAGCGCGTCTGCCATTGCCGGCGCTGCCAGAAGGTGATCGGCGCGGCCTTCAACGCCCGCCTTTTGTTTCGCATCGACGATGTCACCGTCGAGGGGCATGTGGCGACGGTCAACACCTCTCCGGACCTCAAGCGCGGCTTTTGCGCCGCTTGCGGCACCACGCTGTTTTCCCGACGCGACTCCGCCGGCATTGTCGGCATCACCACCGGCTCGCTCGACGATCCCTCGCTGTTCAAGCCGGAAATGCATATGTGGACCGCCTCGAAGCAGCCCTGGCTGCGGCTCGATGACGGTCTGCCGCACTATGAAGGCGCGCCGCCTCCGAACTGACGCTGCCCTACCGGAAATTAATCCCGAAACCACGACATAGCCGGCAAAGCGTCATTGGCGGGCCATGATTGGCTGCCTATCTATCGGCTGCGGGCCCGGTATTCGAGGAGACGACCGATGAGCGACAGAATCAACACCCTGGATGAGCTTTTGAGCGATCCGATGGTCCTCCTGGTGATGGAGCGTGACCGCGTGCGCCCCGAACAGGTTCGCCTGCTGCTCGAACGTGCCCGCCGCCCGGCCGCCGACGAACCGTCGGTGCCGCCGGCGCATGTGGTGGCCAAGACCTGTTTGCAGCAATGGCTGGGAAGGTAAGGCTATGATCCTTCGTCATCCTCGGGCTTGACCTGGCTTGACCCGAGGATCCACGCCGTGACGTCGGCCGAAGTATGTCGCGGTCGAGAATGGCTTCCTTGCTCGACCCGTTTCGCCCAAACTCAATCTTGAACCGTCTTCATGCCATGGATGTAACGGCATGGATTTCCAGGGTCTGCGCGACGTCGCTTCGCGACTGCTTCGCCCTAGAATGACGAAGGTAGGTTATGGCCGCCGAACATACCCCGGCCAATTCCTAACAACTTGATTCAAACTTTGTTGGTAATTTCTCGTTAGTAATCGAGGCCGGTTTGTCCGGCGGCGTCTGTTTGCCTTCGGTCTGTTGTGTTTTGCGTACAGGTCCAGATGCGGATTTCAGGCGTCGTCAGTTTCATGTTGGCATCGCTGTGGCTTGCCGGCTGTTCGTCCACAGCGGGCGTCGATGGCTTGCAGCCGTCGAACGAGACGACCAGTTCGGTCGTGCGTCCGAGCGCGCCGGTCACCGCGGCTCCGGCGGGGACCGCCGACCTCGCGCCGATGCGGTCCGACATGGTGGCCGACAACGCTGTGGCCGACAATGCGCCGCCCTTTTCCATGGTCGAGGAAGAAGAGGCCATCGTCGCGGGCACGCCGCAGGGGAGCACCAGACCACAGCTCGAGCCCGCCGCTCTGATGTCTGCGCCGAAGCGGTTGACGCGCGCGGCGCCGGCCATGCTGGCCTCGCCGGTCACCCGCTACGGTTTCCGCGACGCCAAGCCGATCAATTTCGGCAAGGCTTCGCCACGCTACCTTGCCGTCCACGGCGTCGACGTCTCGCGCTGGCAGGGCAATGTCAACTGGGGCAAGCTGCGTGCCCAGGGCGCCAACTTCGCCTATATCAAGGCGACCGATGGCGGCGACCATCTCGACCCGATGTTCATGAAGAACTGGCGCAATGCCGACGCCGCCGGGCTGAAGCGCGGCGCCTATCATTTCTTCTACTGGTGCCGCACCGCGGGCGAGCAGGCCGACTGGTTCATCCGCAATGTGCCGAGGGTCGAAGGCGCGCTGCCACCGGTAATCGATGTCGAGTGGAACGGCGAATCTTCCTGCAAGCGGCGGCCGTCGCGGGCCACCGTGCTGGAAAAGATGAAGGTGTTCATGGACAAGCTGGAGCGCCATTACGGCCAGCGGCCCATCATCTACACCGCACCGGATTTCTATCGCGACAATCTCAGGGGTGCGTTTCTCGATTATCCGTTCTGGCTGCGCGCCGTGGCGCGGCATCCCTCAAAAGTCTATCCCGGCCGCAAATGGCTGTTCTGGCAGTACTCCGGCTCCGGCCTGTCGCACGGCGTGACCGGCCGCATCGACCTCAACGTCTTCCATGGCGACGAGCGCGCCTGGCGGGCATGGGCAGGCGGGCAGACGACCGTCGCCGACGCCGACTGAACGTCAGGCCGGTGCCGGTGCGCCTGCGCTGCCTGCCGCTGCGCCTTGGGTTGAATTTTCAGCGTCTCGCTAACGATCCGCTCACTCTGTCCTTTAGCGGTATCGCAACAGCCTTCCGGTAACGTGCCCGTGATCGGGTTTCGGAGGGTCCATGCGCAACCCAGTTGTGGCTGTCGCTCTTGCCGCCGCCGTCGGCTACGGGTTTTTCAGCTCGCTCGGCCACATGCCGGGCGGAAGTGGCACTTCGCTGGCCGAGTCGAAGCAGAACGTCGTGTCCTATTCCACCGAGGACAAGGCGATGCAGGCCGCCAAGGACAGCGGCCGCTCGACCCTCAAGCGCTTCCACGAACTGATGGACGCCGGCACACCCGGCACCTACACGGTAAAATTCCCGCTGACCCAGAACGGCGCCACCGAGCATATCTGGCTGCAGCTGGTCGGCTACAGCGACGGCTCCTATATCGGCCTGCTCGCCGACGTCCCGGTCAATGGCAACAAGTACAAGATGGGCGACAGGATGACGGTGACCGAGGCCGACGTCGAGGACTGGATGATCAAGAACGGCAAGGTGATCTATGGCGGCTACACCACGCGCCAGGCGCTTGCGGATATGCCGAAGGAACAGGTTGCAAGATACGGGTTGACCTTCAAGGACTGAGGGTTGAGGCGGGGGCGAGTTTTATCGCGGTGCCTAGAGGGCTGTCGCGCTTTTCGCGTTCGCGTATCTCTGCCGTCTGCGCCAGCACCCAGTCGCGAAACACCTTGATTTTGGGCGCGTTGCGGCGGCTCTCCAGATGCACCAGCCAATAGCCGTCGCCGTCCGATCCAAGCACGCCGAATGGCTGTATCAACTGGCCCTTTTCCAACAGGGCGCTGTAAAGGTTTTTGGTCAGGATCGCGGCGCCCTTGTCGGTCAGCGCCGCCATCGCATCATAGGCCTGCGTACCCAGTTTCGGGCCAGCGATGACGCGATCGGGCTCGAACGGCACGCCGGCAGCCTTGAACCAGATTTCCCACCAGGGATCGTCGGCACAGCATAGCGGCAGTTGGTAGAGATCCTCGGGGCGGTGGATGCCGCCGACGCTTTCGGCGAGTCTCGGGCTGAGCATCGGCGTATAGTCCGCCTTGAACAGATAGTGAGCCGTCAGGCCCGGCCATTTTCCACTGCCGGTGCGAATGCCGACATCCATGTCGCCGCGCGTGAAATCGACCAGCCCGTGCGATGTATTCACCTTCACGGCAAGATCGGGATGCATCAGCTGGAATGTTCCAAGCCATACGGCCAGCCAGTTCGATGCGAAGGTTTCCATGGTCGTCACCGACAGCACGCCGGTCGCTCCACCCTTGGTGGCGACCCATGCGTCGGCCAGGGTCGAGAACGCGCCTGTTGCGTGCGGCGCCAGCTGCTGTCCGGCCTCGGTCAGCGCGATCTGCCTTGTTTTTCTTATGAAAAGCGGCGTTCCGGCACGTTCTTCCAGCACCTTTATCTGATAGCTGGCAGCTGATTGGGTCATGCCGAGTTCTTCGGCTGCCTTGGTGAAACTGCCCAGCCGGGCCGCGGCTTCAAAGACCCTGATGGCTCCTAATGGTGGTAGTTCCCAGCTCATGACGCATCAATCCTGCTGATGCATACTACGCGACGTTCGATTGGAAACCAAGCCCGGAAAACGGCATGCTGCATTCATCGGATCAAACCCTGAGGATACGGCAATGACCACCACCATCGCTCTCTACAACACGCTTCGCCGCCCGGTGCTCGACCTCTTCACCGCGCCGTTCAGGCCTCGCAAGCGCGGCCTGCTCGACCGCCGCTCGCTGTCGGATCATTTCCTCAGGGATATCGGTATGCTTGACGGACGCGTGCCTCCCGGCACCATTGGCTAAGCAAGCTCTTTGACCAGGGGAGGGAAAGATGACTGTGCCATCCGAGGATCTGGCGAAGAGCCGCCAAACGATCAACGCCTATGAGGACTATGCCGAACGCTACGACGCTCTGGTGCGGCACGTTCCGAACCAAAGAGAACAGAAATGGCTGAAGCGCCTGGTGAAGATCGCCGGCAAAGGTGGCCGGATTCTGGAAGTCGGTTCGGGGCCCGGATACGATGCGGACTTCGTCGAAGGGCTCGGTGTCCAGGTTCGGCGCACAGACGCAACGAAGCGGTTTCTCGAGTTGCAGGCCGCACGCGGCAAGCATGGTGAGTTTCTCGATCTCATCACCGACGATCTCGGCGGCCCCTACGACGCGGTGCTCGCATTGTGCGTCCTGATCCACGTGCCGCGCGAGCAGGCCGACCAGATGCTTGCCAAGATTGCCGGGTCGCTGCGGCCGGGCGGCGCCTTCCTCGTCTCGATGCGCATTGGCGATGGCGAGAAGAGCGGCGAATATCATACGGTCTACTGGCGCAGGGACGACTTCGCGGCCCGACTCGAAAACGCCGGGCTGGTTCTTGTCGGAGACGAATTCAACGTCGGCCGCGATCGCGAAGAGTGGACCACCTTTCTGGCTGTGAGGCCGTCATGACGCGCCGCGGACTGTTTTTGTTCGTGCTGCTCAGCCTCCTGTGGGGCATTCCCTATTTGTTGATCAAGCTGGCGGTTGCCGAGGTGTCGGTGCCCTTCCTGGTCTTTGCCCGAACAGCCGTCGGCGCCCTGGCGCTGCTACCCTTCGTCCTTGTCCAGCGCAGTTTCGGATGGCTGAAGACACATTGGCGGGCGGTCGCCGCATTCTGTCTGGTCGAGATGATCCTGCCATGGGGGCTGATCACCCATGGCGAAGTCAGCATCGACAGTTCCACCGCCGGACTGCTGATTGCCATGACGCCGGCCGTAACCGTCGCGCTCTCAAAGCTGATGGGCTCGGATGAGCGGCTGGGGATACGCCGCTGGACCGGCCTTTTCCTCGGTTTTGCCGGTGTTTTCGTGCTGGCGCTGCCGACCTTGGGTGGCGGATTTCTCGCGGTCGTCGAGATTCTCATGGCAGCGGCCTGCTATGCCTCGGGTTCGATCGTCGCGTCGCGCTGGCTGAACGATGTGCCGGCTACCTCGCTGACGGCAGTCTGTCTGGCAGGGGCCGCGCTGATCTACGCCGTGCCGGCGGCGTTGGCCTGGCCGGCGGCCATGCCGTCGACAACGGTGGTTGGCGCAATCCTCGGTCTTGGCGTGTTTTGCACGGCGATTGCCTTCGCCACCTACTTCTTGCTGGTGCGGGAGATCGGCCCCGAACGGGCGGTCGTCATCACCTATGTGGCGCCCGCCGTCTCCGTGGCAGCCGGCGTGCTCGTCCTTTCGGAGCCGCTCGATATCGGCATTGTCGCGGCCTTCGCGCTCATCCTGTGCGGATCATATCTCGGCACGTGGCGCGCTCCGCCAGAACCGTCCGCGTCCGCGACCTCGGCAAGTTGACCGGCGGCCGCCAGCCGCCGTCAGAAATAAGGTCGCAGGTTCTCGCGAATGCGGTCCAGCACCGTCTTTCCCGAGATATCGGCGGTGAAGGTCTTGCCGGTGATGGTCTCAAAGGCCTGCGTATAGACACGCGATGTCTGCTCGATGAGCTCGGCGGGGATTTTCGGAATACGATCCTTGTAGGGATCGCAGCGCGCGGTCACCCAGGCGCGAATAAAGTCCTTGTCGAAGCTTTGCGGCCGCTCGCCCGCCTTGAAGCGCTCTTCATAGCTTGCCGCAAGCCAGTAGCGGCTGCTATCGGGCGTATGGATTTCATCGGCAAGGACGATGGCGCCATCCTTGTCCGTGCCGAACTCGTATTTGGTGTCGACCAGGATCAGGCCGCGCTTGGCGGCCAACGCCTTGCCGCGCGCAAACAGCGCCAGCGCATAGCGCGAGACTGTGTCCCATTGCTCTTCCGACAGCAGGCCGCGCGTCAGGATCTCGTCGCGCGTCAAGGGCTCGTCATGGCCGCCATCGAGCGCCTTGCTGGTCGGCGTGATGATGGCCTGCGGCAGCTTCTCATTGTCGCGCAGTCCGTCCGGCAGGCGGATGCCGTACATATCGCGTTCGCCGTTCTTGTATTTCGTCAGCACCGAAGTGCTGGTGGTGCCGGCGAGATAGTCGCGAACGACGATTTCCACCGGCAGAATGTCGAGCCTGGTGCCGACGACGACATTGGGGTCGGGATAATCGAGCACATGGTTGGGGCAGATGTCCGCCGTTTCCTCGAACCAGTAGCGCGCCGTCTGCGTCAGCAGCTCTCCCTTGAGCGGTATTGCGGTCAGGATCACATCGAAGGCGCTCAGCCGGTCGGTGGCGATGATGATGCGGCGGCCATCCGGCAGATCGTAATTCTCGCGGACCTTGCCTTTGTAGTGGTTCGGGAGTTCCGGAATGAAGGCATCCGAGAGAACGCGCAGTGCTGTCATCCTGGTCTCATGGCTCCTAACAGTTTGGGCGACTCTTAACAAAGTTGAGGGGGCTTCGATACCCGAGGAAGGGCGGTTCGTCCTTTGCGAATAATCAAGACATTGCCTTCGCCGTGCTATCTATTTGCAGCTTCCGGCACTCCTGGGGGACGCGGTGGACGTAGAGCTCAAATTTCTGATTGTCGGATTTGCCTGCGCGATCGCGGGCGGTCTGTCGTTCATCACCTTCGTCAAATGGCGCGAGGTGCAGGCGATGAGCCACTGGCTGCCGGCGCCGGGCAAGATCATCTCGTCGCGCGTCGAGGCGCGCGAAGTCAGAAGGTCGGGCGTCGGCTCGGACAGCAGCGACACCACCGAGATGCGCAATTTTCCGGCGATCACCTTCGAATACAAGGTCGGTAAAAAGAAATTTCAAAGCTCGCGCTACAGCGTGAAGGAGAATCTGGGGAATTTCGAAGTCACCGAAACCCTGGCGCAGTTTCCCACCGGCGCTGAAGTGACCGTCTTCTACAATCCGGCCGATCCGGGCAAGGCCGTGATCGAACGCACCCTGCCGGACGGCGCCTTCAAGTTCATGGTCAAGCTCTCGGCCGGGCTGGTGATCGGCACGGTGGTGCTGGTGTTTTCGCTCGGTGGCGTGCTGGAGGCGATCCGGCCGCACCTGCCCAAGCCGCAGAACCTCGGCGCCGGAGCGCTGCTGCTGTTCATGGGCCTGATGATCCTGCGCATGGCCTTCGTCCAGAAGTCGCTTGCCGAGCAGGCGGCAAAATGGCGGGTCGCGCCCGGCCGCATCGATTCCTCGGGCCTGCAGACGCTGCGAAACTACAGCAGCCACCGACGCTGGAGCACCGTCTTCAAATCCCGCATCGTGTACAGCTACGGCGTCGCAGGCCAGCACTACACCTCAGACCGCGTCACCTTCGGCGCCACGGTCACCGCTTCAATGCCCGGCCTCGTCAGCGGCCAGGCGCGCAGCTATGCCGAGGGCAGCAAGGTCGACGTGCGTTACGACCCGGCCAACCCGGCCTCGGCAGTGCTCGAATGCAGGGTGCGCGGGCTTTGGCTGCTGTGGGTCTGTTCGGCCGCGTTTCTGGGCGGCGCGGCGTGGCTGGTCGGCTTTATCTGAGGCGCCCACTTTCATGACAAGACATCCAATGATCGTCCGCAGGCTGGCCGTCGTTTTCCTGGCTCTGCTCGGCGCCGTGCAGGCAGCGAGCGCAAAGGAATGTCTGCTCAGCCATGCCACCTACCGCGAGCCGCGTTCGGGCGCGGTGATGCAATTCCGGCCGCTGAACAATGAGCCGGCGGCACTGGCGGCCGAAGTGTTTTCGGTGACCGTGCCCAACACCGAGAAGGCCGCGCCGAAATCGGGCAGCAACAAATGGTTGATCGTGCGTCACGCTTCGGACAAGTTTGATCGCCTATGACCACTACAACAGACAATGAGATGTACCAATGGCGCTGCTGACGATTGGCTATGAAGGTTCTGAAATTGACGACTTCGTATCCGTACTGAAGGCGGCGAAGGTCGAATTGCTTGTCGACGTGAGAGATCTACCTTTGTCGAGAAAACCAGGCTTCTCCAAAAATTCGCTCAGGAACCATCTCGAAAACTCTTCGATCGACTATAGGCACACAAAAATCCTTGGTGACCCCAGAGAGGGGCGGTTGGCTGCTCGGAGCGGTGATCGTCCGCGGTTTGAACGCATCTTCAGAAACCATATCGCAAATGAGGCAGCCGGGAAAATTATCCGTGAATTAGCACTGCAGGCGGAGACAAAGAACATTTGTTTAATGTGTTTTGAAAGGGATCACAAAGACTGCCATCGATCGATTATTTGTGAAGAGATATTGAAAGTTAAGAAGAGTTCAATTAAAAATATTGGTGTTCCGAAGGGCTTTCGTCTAAAGGCTGCGTGATTGACATCTCTCTCTCGGCGTGACTCTGCAGTGATTTTGGTAAAGGCAGCGCCACGAGTTGGAGAAACTCACGGCGAGCTGGTCTGTTGTGCAGGGCTAGATTTCAGCGGTAACTGGATTCGGCTATATCCAGTAGCTTTCCGGACGCTAGAAGATGCTCAGAAGTTCGGTCGGTGGGATACCATTGAGTACGGCTGGAGCCTTCCTAAAGGCGACCAAAGAAGAGAGAGCCGAAGGCTAGAGCATAAATCTCTCGTAATAACAGGCAGTTTGTCCGAAAAATCACGGGCTCAATTCTTAGCGCGGCATGTCGTTCCTAGCCTCAACACTGAACTGGAGGAAGGTCGAAGTCTGGCGCTTGTTCGACCGAAGAATGCTGAATTCGTGATTGAAAAAAAAAGATCGCGCTACATTTGAGGACGAGAAAGCGCGATTTCGTATGTGGCATGACCAGGAGGCTAATAGCCTGTTTGGATTTCTGGATAAGAGCTTAGTTCCGTATGAGCCGGCTCCATTTCTTTTCAAATATAAATACGAAACGATGGACGGGTTGCGGGAAGGAACTTGTCAGGATTGGGAGATAGAAGCCACTTTTCTCAAGTGGCAACGGCTCTATGGCGAGACCGACACGCTTCAAAAGATGACCGAAAGATTTGGGGTTGAGTACTCGAGAAAAGGTTTTGTTCTCGCGATGGGTACTCACAAAGCCTATCCGCAATGGCTAATTAATGGCGTGATCCGGCTCGACCACGGAGTTGAGAACGAAATCCAACAATCGCTTTTTTAAAGGCCTATACGAAATCGGCCCGATCTTGCGACCGGGCCGATGATGTTGCGTTTTAGCGCTAGGACTTTCCTCAGCTGCACCCGCTCGTCGATCCACAAGTATCGCACTTCTCGCAGGTTCCGTTCCGCACCATGGTGAAGTTGTGGCATTCCGAGCATTCGTTGCCGGTGTAGCCTTGCATCAAGGATTGCTGACGCCGCGTAGAGGCAAGCGCCTTTGCCTCGGCCGCTTCTTTCGCTGCTTCGTCGGTGAACAACCCGGTGGGGTCGGCAGCCTCCTCGGAAACAATATCTTCGACCAATTCCTTGGCTCGCTCCTCATAGTCGCGCTTGTAGGCGATGGCTTCGTCGCTTGCTGGTTTAAGCGCCAACACGTTGGAGCCTGAGAACGCAGTTGGAGTGACCCGGGCAGGGGCCGCGGCAGGTGATCCAGCAAAGCCCTTGGGTTCGCCACCTAAGCCCGACACCAACTTCACTGGTGACGCGCCGCGGGTAAGGCCCTTCGAGAACGGCGTCGCCTTGCCTTCGTTGATGCCGCGTCCGAGCGCCGTCTTGTCGAAATCCGACTGGTCGACATGGGCGAGGTCGTGGCGGCCGAGGTAGGACACAGCGAGCTCGCGGAACACATAGTCGAGGATCGACGTCGCATTCTTGATGGCGTCATTGCCCTGCACCATGCCGGCCGGCTCGAACTTGGTGAAGGTGAAGGCCTCGACAAATTCCTCGAGCGGCACGCCATATTGCAAGCCGAGCGAAATGGCGATGGCGAAGTTGTTCATCATCGCCCGGAATGCAGCGCCTTCCTTGTGCATGTCTATGAAGATCTCGCCGATGCGGCCGTCATCGAATTCGCCCGTGCGCAGGTAGACCTTGTGGCCGCCGACGACCGCTTTCTGGGTGTATCCCTTGCGGCGGTTCGGCAGTTTTTCACGATCGCGATAGAGACGTTCGATGACGCGTTCGACGATCTTCTCGGTCACTTGCACGGCGCGCTGTGAAGCGGGCGCAGCGATCAGCTGCTCGACCGCGTCGTCCTCGTCATCCTCGCTGTCGGCGAGCAGCGACGAATTGAGCGGCTGCGACAGCTTTGAGCCGTCGCGATAGAGCGCGTTGGCCTTCAGCGCCAGCTTCCACGACAGCATGTAAGCGCCCTTGGCGTCTTCCACCGTCGCATCGTTGGGCATGTTGATGGTCTTGGAGATGGCGCCGGAGATGAAGGGCTGTGCCGCCGCCATCATCTGGATGTGGCTGTTGATGGACAGCGAGCGCTTGCCGATCTTGCCGCACGGGCTGGCGCAGTCGAACACCGCGAGATGCTCGGCCTTGAGGAAGGGCGCGCCTTCCAGCGTCATCGCACCGCAGACATGGATGTTGGCGGCCTCGATGTCCTTCCTGGAGAAGCCCAGCGCCGGCAGCATCTCGAACGAGAAGTCGTTGAGCTGCTCATCGGTGAAGCCGAACGTCTCCTTCACCCAGTCGGCGCCGAGCGTCCACTGGTTGAAGACGAACTTGATGTCGAAGGCCGACTTCAGTGCTGCGTTAAGCGCCGCGATCTTGTCGTCGGTGAAGCCCTTCGCCTTGAGCGAGCCGGGGTTGACCGCCGGCGCCTGGTTCATGTTGCCGTGACCGACCGCATAGGCCTCGATCTCGGCGATCTGGCTTTCTGAGTAACCCAGTGTGCGCAGCGCTTCCGGCACGGCGCGGTTGATGATCTTGAAATAGCCGCCGCCGGCGAGCTTCTTGAACTTCACCAGCGCGAAGTCGGGCTCGATGCCGGTGGTATCGCAATCCATGACCAGGCCGATCGTGCCGGTCGGCGCAATCACGGTCGCCTGCGCGTTGCGGTAGCCATGCTCCTCGCCGAGTTCGATGGCGCGGTCCCAGGCAGCCTTGGCGTGCGCGGCCAGTTCCTGCTGCTTCAGGTCGGACGCGACCAGCGGCACCGGATTGACGGCGAGCTTCTCGTAGCCCTGCTTTTCGCCATAGGCGGCACGGCGATGGTTGCGCATGACGCGCAGCATGTTCTGCGCATTGCGGTCGTAATCGGCGAAGGCGCCGAGCTCGCCGGCCATCTCGGCCGAGGTGGCATAGGCAGTGCCGGTCATGATGGCGGTGAGCGCTGCGCAGATGGCGCGGCCCTCGTCGGAGTCATAGGGGATGCCGGACGTCATCAGCAGGCCGCCAATGTTGGCATAGCCGAGGCCGAGCGTGCGGTATTCGTAGGACTGCTTGGCGATCTCCTTCGACGGGAACTGCGCCATCATCACCGAGATTTCGAGGACGACGGTCCACAGCCGCACCGTGTGCTCATAGGCGGCGATGTCGATCGTGCCGTCGGCATTGCGGTAAGGCAGCAGGTTGATCGAGGCCAGGTTGCAGGCCGTGTCGTCGAGGAACATGTATTCCGAGCACGGATTGGAGGCCCGGATCGCACCGGCCGAAGCGCAGGTGTGCCAGTCGTTCATCGTCGTGTTGAAATGCAGTCCCGGGTCAGCGGACGCCCAGGCGGCGTAGCCGATCTTTTCCCAGAGGTCGCGTGCCTTCAGCGTCTTCAGCACCTTGCCGTCCTTGCGGGCGGTCAGATGCCAGTCGGCATCGTTCTCGACGGCGCGCAGGAAATTGTCCTTCAGCGACACCGAATTGTTCGAGTTCTGGCCCGAGACCGTGAGGTAGGCATCGGAATCCCAGTCGGTGTCGTAGGTCTTGAACGACATCGAGGTGTAGCCCTGCTTGGCGAACTGGATGACGCGATAGATGTAGTTCTCCGGCACCGCCGACTTCTTGGCCGCCTTGATCTCGCGCTTCAGCGCGGTGTTGATCGACGGGTCGAAGCAATCGTCATCATGGCCTTCGCAATTGATGCAGGCCTTCATGATCGCTTCGAGATGTTTTTTCACGATCTTGGAGCCGGTGACCAGCGACGCCACCTTCTGCTCTTCATTGACCTTCCAGTCGATGAATTCCTCGATATCGGGATGGTCGGCGTCGACAATGACCATCTTGGCCGCACGACGCGTGGTGCCGCCCGACTTGATGGCGCCCGCCGCGCGGTCGCCGATCTTGAGGAAGCTCATCAGGCCGGACGAACGGCCGCCGCCCGACAGCTTTTCGCCTTCGCCGCGCAGCATCGAGAAATTGGAGCCGGTGCCCGAGCCATATTTGAACAGACGCGCTTCACGCACCCACAGGTCCATGATGCCGCCTTCGTTGACGAGATCGTCCTGCACGCCCTGGATGAAGCAGGCATGCGGCTGCGGATGCTCGTAGGAGGACTTCGACTTGGTCAGCTTGCCGGTGAACGGGTCGACATAATAGTGGCCCTGGCTCGGGCCATCGATGCCGTAGGCCCAGTGCAGGCCGGTATTGAACCATTGCGGCGAGTTCGGCGCAACGCGCTGGGTGGCGAGCATATAGGCGAGTTCGTCGCGGAAGGCGCTGGCGTCTTCTTCCGACTTGAAGTAGCCGCCCTTGTAGCCCCAATAGGTCCAGGTGCCGGCCAGCCGGTCGAAGACCTGGCGGGCGTCGATTTCGGAACCGTAGCGCTCGGCTTCCGGCAGCTTGGCAAGCTCGGCCTCGTCGGCGACGGAGCGCCACAGGAAGGAGGGGACGCCGTTCTCCTCGACCTTCTTCAGGCGCGCGGGCACGCCGGCCTTGCGGAAATACTTCTGCGCCAGGATGTCGGCGGCAACCTGCGAGAACTGCGCCGGCACATCGATATTGTCCAAGCGGAACACCACCGAGCCGTCCGGATTCTTGATCTCCGAAAGCGCCTTGCGGAATTCGATCTCCGCGTAAGCTGATTGGCCTGGCTTGGTGAAACGACGCTCGATGCGCATTGGTCCGGTCCCTTTTGTCTATATATAGCGCTTTTCCCCGGGGATTTCTGCCCCCAATGCGAAACGCGCATGTCCGCCGTCTGCCGGCGTTCGAAAACACCGGCTCTCCTTGTGGCAGTCTTCGTCGCCTTGCTGGTCGAGCTTCTTACGAAGCCGCTGTTCCAACTCTGCGCCGAACCCTGCGGGTCCCTCAAAACTGAATTTTTCCTCGATTCCCTCGACCGAGGGAAATTCACACTATCTAGCGTCGAACCTGCCTGCAAACACTAAATATAGTGTTAACAGACAATTTATTCCAGTCCGACAAATCTCCCTTTTCGCTCCCGAAGCCCCCACGATCCAACGCTTCCGCCAGCCTCGTAAACAGGCGGAAATCATGGCCAAAACGCACAAAGTCCGGGAAAAATGACCGGGCTCGAAACTCTCCGGTCGCGCCCTCAACAAGAGCACATGGCACATAAAAGGCGACTCGGTTTGCGTCGTCAAGGATTCGTTTGCGTAGCTTTTGTGACCCCAACATCTTGTGTGTCACATATGTGGATAACGGGGACAAAAAGCGGCTGAGGAAAGCCCGATTCTGCCGGCGTGGACCGCTGGTGAGCGGTTCACCCGAGACAGGCCCGGCCGGATTCTGGCTCACAGCCTTTTCATTTTAGCTGGCGTGCATTATGTCTTTGGCTCGCGCGGGGGCGCGTCTTGTCAATTCCAAGAGCATCCGTTACGCCCCGCCCATGACAGTTACCGTCCGTTTTGCCCCCTCACCAACCGGCCGCATTCATATCGGCAATGCCCGCACCGCCTTGTTCAACTGGCTGTTTGCCATGAACAACAAGGGCCGTTTCATCCAGCGCTTCGACGACACAGACATTGCCCGCTCGAGGCAGGAATTTTCCGACGCCATCCTCTACGACCTGCACTGGCTGGGGATTTTTCCCGACGCCACCGAATACCAGTCGCGGCGCTTCGAAACTTACGACGCGGCGGTGGAGCGGCTGCAGAGAGCCGGCGTTGTCTATCCCTGCTACGAGACCCCCGAAGAACTCGACCTGCGCCGCAAGGTGCGCCGCACGCGCGGCCTGCCGCCGGTCTATGGCCGCGAGGCGCTGGCGCTTTCGCAGCAGCAGATCGCCGAATACCTCTCCGATGGCCGCCGGCCGCACTGGCGCTTTCTGCTGCCGAATTTCACCAGCGATCCGCTGCAGCCCGAGCGCACCGAAGTGCACTGGAACGATCTGGTGCGCGGCGAGGAAACCGTCGATCTGGCCTCACTGTCCGATCCGGTGCTGCGGCGCGAGGACGGCACTTATCTCTACACGCTGCCTTCGGTCGTCGACGACATCGAGATGGGCGTCAGCCATGTCATCCGCGGCGACGACCACGTCACCAACACCGGCGTGCAGATCGCGTTGTTCAAGGCGCTAGGCGCCGAGCCGCCTGTCTTCGGCCACCACAATCTCTTGACCACGGCCTCGGGCGAGGGCCTGTCGAAGCGCAGCGGTGCGCTGTCGATCGAGAGCTTGCGCGAGGAGGGCATCGAGCCAATGGCGGTTGCCTCGCTGGCCGTCCTTGTCGGCACCTCGGAAAATGTCGCGGCGGTGCATGACATGCCGGCACTGGCCGCGCGCTTCGATCCCGCCGCCACGTCGAAATCGGCGGCCAAATTCGACCCGGACGAGCTGTTCGTGCTCAATCGTGCGCTCATGCACCACATGCCTTTTCCCGAGGCGCGGGACCGGCTGATCGTGCTCGGCATCTCCGGCGACAAGGCCGAGCCGTTCTGGCTGGCGGTGCGCGGCAATCTCGACCGGCTGAGCGACGCGGTCGGCTGGTGGCGTATCCTTGCCGACGGCCCGCAGCCGGCGCCGGAATTTTCCGACGAGGATCGCGACTTCCTGCAGCAGGCCTTCGACCTGCTGCCGGAAGAGCCGTGGACCGGCACGGTCTGGAAAGACTGGACGGCCAGGATCAGGGAAGCCAGCGGCCGCAAGGGCAAGGCGCTGTTCATGCCG
Source organism: Mesorhizobium sp. M1078 (assembly GCF_040318615.1). Lineage (NCBI taxonomy): Bacteria > Pseudomonadati > Pseudomonadota > Alphaproteobacteria > Hyphomicrobiales > Phyllobacteriaceae > Mesorhizobium > Mesorhizobium sp. M1078. Next base: position 151,595 of record NZ_JAMYMP010000006.1, on the reverse strand, counting down.
CTCAGGTTGGCCCTTACCGGACTTGCTTCCGGGCCGGAGCTTGCAGATTTATTGCCGCTGCTGGGTCGGGAAGGAACGCTGGCCCGACGACCCTGACCTTGCGCTGGTCCGGCGGGATCAGCGACACCGGCGACACCACCGGCTTGACGGCAAGGCGCTTGATGGCGGCGCGGTCGAGCCCGCCTTGTACGTTCGCCAGCGTCTCCGGATCCGCGCCCGGATCGGGTTTGGCCGCCGGCACCGGAATGAATGGCGTTGTCTCGGTATCAGGCTGCGATTGCTCGGGCGGTGGCGGGTTGCCGCCGATGATCTCGAAATTTCCGGCCTGCGCATTGCAGCCACAAGCCAGCGGCCGCGACATGTTGGGCTGTTTGTAGAGATAGGCGGTCGGCAACTCGCTGTAGGGCCTGCCGGTCACCGACGACGTCATGTTGGCCGAATCGTCTTCCATGCCGCGCGAATAGAACACCTGCATTTCGGTGCCGGGGCAGCTCGATTCGCAATTCTTCTGGTCGCGCTCGAAATCGCCGAGCGAAGCCGAGTTCGACATCGGGAAGAAATAGCCGTCGCAGGTGCGCACGCAGCTCGTATGGAACTCGCCGCCAACCGTCGGGAAATCCGGCACGCCGGGCTGGTTGAGGACGCGGCGCACATTGTGCTCCTCGCCGGGATCATCGGGCTGATCGAGCGTGTCGATCTGCCGGTTGCCGCCGAAAAGCTGGTCGAACAGATTGCCGTCGTCGGGTTCGCGGCTGGCTTCCTGCAGCGGCTCCCGGCGCGGCGCGGGCTCGTCACGGCAGCCATTGGCGTCGAGCGCGGCCAGGATGCGGCCGCGGTCGCGCCGCGAGCCGCCGCCGGCAAGCTGCGCGCGCTTGGCTTGCAACGCATCGAGATTGGCGTTCATGCGATCGATGCTGCTGTTCAGCGCAGCACATTGGCTGACATTGCGCGAAAACAGCGAAAACCCGCAATTCGCATCGCTCGCACGACCGCGCACCTTTGATAGCTGTTCGAACTGGCGGGAGATGGCCTTGTCATACTTCCGCACCATGCTGGAATTGCCGCCGCCATTCGATGAAGAAGCAAGCTCGGCTTCCAGTTGACGGCAAACGCGGGAGGCGGCCTGCGGTTCAGTGGTGGCGACGGCCGAAAGCACAAGCGCTCCGAGCAGCGCAGCCAGGTGCTTCAGCCTCCATCGTCCGCCCGTCATTGCCCGAACCCCGCTTGCCTGCCTGTCTACCGGATTCGCCGTTAACCGTTCCCTCAATCTACAACCAAAGATGGTCTTAGCCCATAGACGCGTTGCAGGAGGCGTTTGGATAGGGCGGCAACTGTGCGATCTCACCGCTGCATGAAAAAGGCGCAATCGCCCCGGAATTATCCCACGATCCAGCAATGCCCCGGGGAGCTGGCATGATCGCGATTACCCGTCGAACCGCGCTGCAGTTCGGTCTGTTGTGCCTGGCGGCGCCCGCCGTCCGGGCGCAGGAAAATCCAGCCGCTCCGGACTGGCGCAGCAAATTGGTCGAAGCCGGGCGTGAGCAGATCGGCGTCACCACCTTCTACGACCCGGCCTATGTCCGCCTCGGCTATCCCGGCGGCGACGTCGCGCCGGATAGGGGCGTGTGCACGGATGTCATCGTGCGCGCCTATCGCCGCGCCTTCAATCTCGACCTGCAGAAATTGGTGCATGAGGATATGGCCGCCAATTTCGCCGCCTATCCCAAGACCTGGGGTCTGAAAGCGACCGACCGCAACATCGATCACCGACGGGTCGGCAACCTTGCCGCCTTTTTCGGGCGCAAGGGTGCTTCCTTGGCCGTAAGCGAGGATCCTGCCGACTTTCAGCCGGGCGATCTTGTCACCCAGATGCTGCCCGGCAACCTGCCGCACATCGTCATCGTCTCATCCGAACGCTCGGCGGACGTGCCGGGAAGGCCGCTGGTCATCCACAATATATCGGGTCGGGCGCCCGCGAGGAGGACACGCTGTTCGCCTTCAAGCAGACCGGGCATTACCGTTTCGTGCCTGCCTGACGGCGTCAGTTGAAATGAACCACCGCCTGTGCCTTGTGCGCCGCCTCGACCACCGCAAGCGCCGTCATGTTGACGACGCCGCGCGAGGTCACCGACGGCGTCAAAATATGCGCCGGCTTGTCGGTGCCAAGCAGGATCGGCCCGACATGCAGCGCGTCCATCATCGTGCGCAGCGCGGTCAGCGTGATGTTGGCGGAGTCGAGGTTGGGGAACACCAGGAGATTGGCTTCGCCCTTCAGCCGCGAATGCGGATAGACGCGCTGGCGCAGATGCTCCGACAGGGCTGAATCGGCATGCATCTCGCCGTCGCATTGCAGGTCGGGCGCAACGCGCGCCAGGATCGCCGCCGCCTGCCGCATCTTCAGCGCGCTGGGGGAATCGCGCGAGCCGAAATCCGAATGCGACAGCAGCGCTGCCTTCGGCTCGATGCCGAACCGCTGGATTTCCTCCGCCGCCAGAATGGTCATTTCGGCGATCTCCTCGGCCGTCGGGTCGACCGAGACATGGGTGTCGGTGAGGAAGATGATGCCGCGTTGCGAGATCAGCATCGACAGCGTCGACAGGTCGCGGTCCTTGACGCCTGCGCGTGGTCCGATGACCAGCGTCACATTGCGCAGATGCCGCTCGAAACGGCCCTCGAGGCCGCAGATCATGGCGTCGGCATCGCCGCGCTTCAGCGCCAGCGCGGCAATCACCGTATTGTCGGTGCGCACCATCGTGCGCGCGGCCTCCGTCGTCACGCCGCGCCGGCCGGCAAGCTCGATCAACAGGTCGACATAATGGCGGTAGCGCGGATCGTCTTCCGGGTTGATCAGGCCGAAATCGACGCCCGGCTTGATACGCAGGCCGTAGCGCTTCAGCCTGACCTCGATGACATGCGGGCGGCCGATCAGGATCGGCTCGGCAATGCCTTCCTCCAGCACCACCTGGGCTGCGCGCAGCACGCGCTCGTCCTCGCCGTCGGCATAGATGACGCGCTTGGCGGTCGACGCCTTGGCCGACGAAAACACCGGCTTCATCACCAGGCCGGAGCGGAAGACGAAGCGGTTGAGCTGGTCGATATAGGCGGCGAAGTCGGTGATCGGCCGGGTCGCGACGCCGGTGTCGCAGGCAGCCTTGGCCACCGCCGGCGCGATGCGCAGGATCAGGCGGGGATCGAAGGGCGAGGGGATAAGGAAGTCGGGTCCGAAGATCGGCGTCTCGCCGGAATAGGCGCGGGCGGCGACGTCGGATGGTTCTTCGCGGGCAAGCGCGGCGATCGCCCGGACCGCGGCCATCTTCATCTCCTCGTTGATGGCGCTGGCGCCGCAATCCAGCGCACCGCGGAAGATGTAAGGAAAACAAAGCACGTTGTTGACCTGATTGGGGAAATCGGAACGGCCGGTGCAGATCATCGCGTCGGGACGAGCGGCGCGCGCGACCTCCGGCATGATCTCGGGATTGGGGTTGGCCAGCGCCAGGATCAACGGCTTAGGCGCCATATGATCAAGCAATTCCGGCTTCAGCACGCCGGCGGCCGACAGGCCGAGAAAAACGTCGGCGCCAAGGATCACATCGGCCAGCGTGCGCGCCTCGGTGTCCTTCACATATGGGTCTTTCCAGCGATCCATCTCGTCGGTGCGGCCCTTGTAGGCGACGCCGAAGCGGTCGGTGACCCAGATATTCTCTACCTTGGCGCCAAGCGAGACCAACAGGTTGAGGCAGGCGAGCGCTGCCGCACCGGCGCCTGAGGTGACGATCTTGATGTCGGAAATGGTCTTGCCGGCGAATTCCAGCCCGTTGAGCACCGCGGCGGCGACGATGATGGCGGTGCCATGCTGGTCGTCATGGAAGACGGGAATGCCCATGCGGGCCTTCAACTGCGCCTCGACCTCGAAGCATTCGGGCGCCTTGATGTCCTCGAGATTGATGCCGCCGAATGTCGGTTCCAGCGCCGAGATCGTCTCGACCATGCGCTCTATGCCCGGCGCGTCGATCTCGATGTCGAAGACGTCGATGCCGGCGAATTTCTTGAACAGCACCGCCTTGCCTTCCATCACCGGCTTGGAGGCGAGCGGGCCGATATTGCCGAGGCCGAGAACGGCCGAGCCGTTGGAGACGACGCCGACCAGATTGGCGCGCGCCGTGTAGTCGGCGGCGGTCGCCGGATTGTCGCGGATTTCGAGGCAGGGGGCGGCAACACCAGGCGAATAGGCCAGCGCCAGATCGCGCTGGTTGCCGAGCGGCTTGGTCGCCTGGATCTCGAGCTTTCCCGGCCTTGGATGCTTATGGAAGTAGAGGGCGGCTTCGTCGAGGTCCGAACGTGCCGTTTTCTTGTTCTCGCCTTCCATGCGGCCGCTCCCTCAAACCTGCTTTGCAGCCTTTTAGCACGCAAAAATGGTTTTTCGCGACGCCAAATAACGCAAGGGCGGCTAAAACAACCGGGGCCGGAAATATCGAACTATTTCAAATAATTGCGCTGAAATCCTGCCGATTATCCATCGAGCCCTTTAGAACGCGCTGACATAGAGGCCGCCATCGACCGGGATGTTCTGACCGGTGAGATAGCCGGCATGGACCGAGCACAGAAAGGCGCAGATCTGGCCGAACTCTTCCGGCGTGCCGAGCCGCTTGGCCGGAACGTCGGCGCTGATGCGGGTCTTGCGCGCTGCGGCCGCTGCCGGGTCTTCCATCGTGCCGGCCTCATGCGGGCCGCGCAGCCGGTCGGTGTCGAGCTTGCCCGGCAGCAGGCTGTTGATGGTGACGTTGCGGTCGATCACCGTGCGCGCCACGCCGGCCAGGAACGAAGTCAGCCCGGCGCGCGCGCCGGACGACAGATCGAGGCCGGGGATCGGGACGTAGACCGACAGCGAGGTGATGTTGACGATGCGGCCGAAGCCGCGCTTGGCCATGCCGTCGATCACGGCCTGCACCAGTTCGATCGGCGTCACCATGTTCTGCGTCACGCCCTCGAGAATCTTTGCGCGGTCGAGCTCGCGGAAATCGCGCAAGGGCGGGCCGCCATTGTTGTTGACCAGGATATCCGGGTCGGGGCAGGCGGCAAGGAGCGCGTGCTGCACGTCGGGTTTCGAGACGTCGCCGACGATCTCGGTCACCTTCACGCCGTAGCGTTCGCGCAGTTCGGCTGCGGTTTTTGCCAGCAGCTCGGCATTGCGGCCGTTGACGACGAGATCGCAGCCGGCCTCGGCCAGCGCCATGGCGCAGCCGCGGCCCAGCCCTTTGCTCGATGCGCAGACGATGGCATTCTTGCCCTTGATGCCGAGATCCATGACGATTTTCTCCTGTGAATGGCGCGGCACGCTAGCCCTTTGGCTGGCCCAATCGCAACCGTCATACGGTTGTTGCATGAATCGGGGCATAGCCTGCGCGAAAGCAACGGTGACGATCTGATGTCCGGTACAGAAACCCGCACTTTCCGCAGCATGTTCATATCCGACCTGCATCTCGGATCGAAGGCGGCCAAGGCCGAGTTCCTGATCGATTTCCTGCGGTATCACGACGCCGATATCATCTACCTCGTCGGTGACATCGTCGACGGCTGGCGTCTGCGGCGCAGCTGGCACTGGCCGCAGAGCCACAATGACGTCGTCCAGAAACTGCTGCGCAAGGCGCGCAAGGGCACCTCGATCACCTATATCGCCGGTAATCACGACGAATTCGCGCGCCAGTTCCAAGGCGTGCATTTCGGCGGCATCGTCGTTGCCGACCGCGCCATCCACGAAACCGCCGATGGCAGGCGCCTGCTGGTCATCCATGGCGACCAATTCGACACCGTCGTCCACAATGCGCGCTGGCTGGCCTATCTCGGCGACTACGCCTATGACGCCGCGATGATGGTCAACCGTGTGGTGACGAAGCTCCGCCATTTGCTGGGTCTCCCTTACTGGTCGTTCTCGTCCTGGGCTAAGGTCAAGGTCAAGAAGGCGGTCAACTTCATCGGCTCGTTCCAGACCGTGCTGACCGAGGAGGCCCGCCGCTCGCATGTCGACGGCGTCATCTGCGGCCACATCCATCACGCCGCGATCGAGACTTATGAGAATGTGCAGTACATCAACACCGGCGACTGGGTGGAGAGCTGCACGGCGGTGGTCGAACATTTCGATGGCAAGATGGAGATCATCCACTGGGCGCTGGTGCTGCCCGAAGCACCGGACGAGCCGTTCATCCCCTTGCTGATCGAAGACAGGGTCGTCGAAGCGGCATAACCCTCCTGTTAATCGACTGGTCCAGGCAGTTTCGGACCGCTTTCGCGCATGTTAAGGGATCGATCTGCGTTGCAGCCCTTTGTGCAGCGTAATTGGATCGATTCATGTCGCTGCCGCCGCTCTCGCCCAAACAACTCGTCAAGCCGCGCCATTTCGAACTGCGCATGAGCCTGATCTTCGCGACATTATTCATGTCCCTGGGAACGCATGTGCCTTATTTCCCGCTGTGGCTGCATGCCCAGGGTTTCCACGCCGAGCAGATCGCCATCATCCTGGCGGCGCCGATGTTCCTGCGCGTGGTGACGACGCCGCTGCTGACCGCGCTGGCCGACCGGGCGAAGGACAGGGCCGATGTCTATATTGCGCTGGTGGCCGCGACGATGGTGCTTTCCGCCGGCTATTTCCTCACTCCCACCTATGCGGCGGTGCTTGCCGTATCGCTGGCGCTGACGGTGGTGTGGACGCCGCATTCGCCGATCGCCGATTCGCTCGCGCTGTCGGGTGTGCGCCGCTTTGGCTCGAACTACACCGCGATGCGCAAATGGGGCTCGATATCCTATCTCTGCGCCAATGTCGCAGGCGGCTTTATCCTGGCCTGGACGAGCCCGCAGGCCGTGCCGGTAATCATCTTTGCGGCATTGTCTGCCGCGCTCGTCGCCGGATTGCTGGCGCCGCGGCTTGGCCGCCCGCGCCGCGCTTCGCCGCTATCTGCCGCCGACATCCAGCATCAGGCGCCGAGCCTTCTCAATCCGTATTTCCTCTATTTCACCCTCGGCGTCGGCATCATCACCGCCAGCCATGCCTTCCTCTACGGCTTTGTCTCCATCTACTGGAAATCGGTCGGCATCAGCGATTCCGTCGTTGGCCTGCTGTGGGCCTGGGGCGTGGTGGCCGAGGTCTGCATGTTCGTGTTTTTCGACCGTATTTTTGCCTCCGTCTCAGTCGTCGGGGTGATGTTGATCGCCGGCGTCGGCTCCATCGTGCGCTGGATCGCCTTTCCGCTGATCTGGCCACTCGGGCTTGGCGTCGCCGGCTTCTTCGGCGTCCAGACCCTGCATTCGGTGTCGGTGGCGATGGTGTTGATCGGCCTGCAGAAGATGATCGGCGAAACGGTTTCGGAAGAACGCACGGGTGCGGCGCAAGGCATTGCCTATTTCTTCAACGGCTTCTTCATGGCGGCGGTGACGCTGGCGTCCGGCCCGCTTTATGAGCGCTACGGCGTCGACGGCTTCCTGGCGATGATCCCGATCGCCATCATCGGCCTGGCGCTGATCGGGCTCGCCGCGCGTTCAGCCCCACAGCATCCTGTCAGGCGGTGACACCAGCGACCCGTGGTACACGAGGCCGGGCTGGCGGTCGCGGGCAAGCAGCAGCGGACCGTCGAGGTCGACGAAGTCGGCGCCTTGCGCCAAAAGCACTGCCGGCGCCATCGCCAGCGACGTGCCGACCATGCAGCCGACCATCACGCCGAATCCCAGCTCCCGGGCGCGGTCGCGAAGGGTAAGGGCGGCGGTCAGGCCGCCGGATTTGTCGAGCTTGATGTTGACGGCGTCATAGAGGCCGACAAGCGCTTCGAGGTCCTTCGCCTCGTGGAGGCTTTCGTCTGCGCAGATCGGCACCGGATGCGCGATGTGGCGCAGGATGGCATCATGGCCAGCGGGAAGCGGCTGTTCGATCAGGGCTATCCCATGTTCGGCGGCGAAAGCGAGATTCTCGATGATGTTGGCATCGGTCCAGCCTTCATTGGCGTCGAGGATGATGCGGCTGTCGGGCGCCGCTTCGGTCACGGCGCGGATGCGGGCCAAGTCGTTGTCGCCGCCGATCTTGACCTTGAGCAGCGGCCGTCCGGCATTGGCGCGGGCTTGCGCCGCCATCGCCTCCGGCTCGCCCAGCGACAGCGTGTAGGCCGTCACCAGCGCCGACAAGGGCACAGCGTGGATGGCGTCTGCGACCGCAACGCCGCTGATCTTCGCCTCCAGGTCCCACAAGGCGCAATCGATGGCGTTGCGGGCAGCACCCGCCGGCATCGCATCGAGCAGGTCCTTGCGGCTGATGCCGCCTTCTATCTGCCGGCGCATGGCCTCGGTGGCGTCGCGCACCCCCTCCATGGTCTCGCCATAGCGCTTGTAGGGGACGCATTCGCCCCATCCGCGATTGTCCCCATCGCTGATCGTGCAGGTAATGACTTCGGCTTCGGTCTTCGACCCGCGCGAGATGGTGAAGGTGCCGGCAATGGGAAAACGCTCGGCCTCAACCGAAATGACACGCGCCATAATTTTCTGCTCCGGCTATGCGACAACGCGTCGTCGGCAAATCGACAGGTACGACCCGTCAGGCTAAACAGGACGCCATGTTGACCATCGGCAAACGCGACGCAAGCGGCAACGCCGCCAAGGAGGCCGACCACCAGCCCCGCGTTGCGGTCGGCGAGGAGGGCGGCGTCCTCGGCTGCGCTTTCTCCGGCATCTGGACGACGACGACAGTGGCGCTGATCGACGCCGAGATGCGCAAGATCGAGCAGCGCAAAGGCTACCAGACGCTCGCTTTGGATCTTTCCCACATCGAGAAGATGGACACCGCCGGCGCCTGGCTGATCGATCGCCTGGTCAGTGTCTTCGAAAAGAAGGGTGTCGAGATCAAGATGCAGGGGCAAAGCGATGTCGCCTCGATCCTGCTCGGCGCCGTTGGCGAAGCTGTCCGGCGCGAGCCCGAATCGCGCGGCGTCCGGCGCCCCAACATCATCCTCCGCGGGCTGGAGGCGGTCGGCCGCCGCATCTATGAGATGCGCGACGATTTCCTCGCCTCGATGAACATCCTCGGCGCCACCATCGGCGGCGCCCAGATGAAGCTCGGGCGCGGCCATGCCATCAATCCGGCGGCGATCTTCAACCAGATCGATCGCATGGGGGTCGGCGCCATCCCCGTGGTGGTGCTGATGTCGGCGATCGTCGGCGCCATCGTCGCCCAGCAGGGCGCCTACCAGCTCAATTATTTCGGCGCCAACATTTTCGTTGTCGATCTGGTCGGCGTGCTGATCCTGCGCGAACTCGGCGTGCTGATGACCGCCATCATGATCGCCGGCCGCTCCGGCAGCGCCATCACCGCCGAGATCGGCTCGATGAAGATGCGCGAGGAGGTCGACGCGCTGAAGGTCATCGGCCTCAACCCGATCGGCGTGCTGGTGTTTCCGCGCCTGGTGGCGCTGGTGATCGCGCTGCCCTGTCTCACCATCGTCGCCAATTTTGCCGCTCTTGGCGGCGGCATCCTAGCCGCCTGGCTTTATTCCGGTATTGCGCCGACGGCCTTCATCGACCGGCTGCGCGGCGCGATCGATATCAGCACCATCTTCGCCGGGCTGATCAAGGCGCCGTTCATGGCCATGATCATCGGCACCATTGCTTCCGTAGAAGGCATGAAGGTCGGCGGCAGCGCCGAATCGCTGGGTCTGCACGTCACCGCCTCGGTTGTGAAATCGATCTTCGTTGTCATCATCCTCGATGGCCTTTTTGCCATCTTCTACGCATCGATCGAGTTCTGACATGATGCGCAGAAACTCAAAGGCGACCAAGGCTATGCAGGGAACGGGCGAAAGCGATATCGTGCTGTCGGTGCGCGATATCACCGTTGCCCTGGACGACAAGCTGATCCTCGACAAACTGGCGCTCGACATCAAGCGCGGCGAAATCCTCGGTTTCGTCGGCGCCTCGGGCGCCGGCAAATCGGTGCTGCTGCGCACGATTCTCGGCCTGCTGCACAAGCAGTCCGGCACGATCAAGCTGTTTGGTCTCGACCTCGAAAAGGCCAGCGACATCGAGCGGTTGCGCATCGACATGCGCCTTGGCGTGCTTTTCCAGCACGGCGCCCTGTTTTCGGCGTTGACCGTGCAGGAAAACGTGCAGGTGCCGATGCGCGAATATCTCGATCTGCCGAAGAAACTGATGGACGAGCTGGCCTTGCTCAAGATCGAACTGGTCGGCCTGCCGCCGGACGCCGCGCAAAAATTTCCCTCGGAGCTTTCGGGCGGCATGATCAAGCGCGCCGCCCTGGCGCGGGCGCTGGCGCTCGACCCCGACATCGTCTTCCTCGACGAGCCGACGTCCGGCCTCGACCCGATCAGCGCGTCCGAATTCGACGAATTGGTGGTGAAGTTGCGCGATACGATGGATCTGACGGTCTATATGGTGACGCACGATCTCGACACGCTGTTTACCGCTTGCGACCGCGTAGCGGTGCTCGGCAACAAGAAAATCCTGGTCGAAGGCACGATCGACGACATGCTGAAAAGCGAAGAACCGTGGGTCAAATCCTATTTCCGCGGAAAACGCGCTCGGCAACTTGATCTTGCCGCGCGCGCATAGACATAAGTGGGGCAATGGAAACCAGAGCCAACTACGTAATTGTCGGCATTTTCACCCTGGCTGCGATCCTGGCGGCGTTCGGGTTCGTCTATTGGACCGCCCAGATCGGTGATCGCGGCGAGACGGCGGAGCTGCGCGTGCGCATTCAGGGTTCGGCCTCCGGCCTCGGCCCCGGCAGTCTGGTGCTGTTCAACGGCGTCAAGGTCGGGGTGGTCAAGCGCGTCTATTTCGACCGCAATGACCCCAATGCCGCCATTGCTACGACCGAGATCGACCAGACAACGCCGCTCACCAAATCGACGCAGGCCGATATCGGCATCGCCAGCCTTGCCGGCCAGGTCAACATCGAATTGAAGGGCGCCGATCCCAAGGAACCGAACCTGCTGGAAGAGGCGGCAAAGGAAGGCAGGACGGCCGAGATCATCGCCAATCCGTCAGCGGTCACCAACCTGCTGCAGACGGCGCAGAACATCTTCACCCGCGCCGACAAGGTGCTTTCCGACGTAGAAGGTTTCACCAGGGATGTGCGCGGGCCGCTGACCCAGACCGTCAAGAACGCCCAGACATTTTCCGATGCGCTGGCCAGGAATGCCGACGGCATCGACAAGTTCCTGACCGCCGTCAGCGCGCTGTCTGATGAGCTGAAGGGTGTTTCCGGCAAGCTCGACGGCACGCTGAAGGCTGCCGAAGGCCTGCTCAATGCCGTCGACAAGGACAAGATCAAGAGCATCGTCGCCAATGTGGACGCCGTCACCGCCAATCTGAAGGAGACCAGCGGACAGCTCGACGGAGTGATCAAGAACGTCGATACCGCGGTCGGCTCGGTCAACGATTTCGCCACGCGCACGCAAGGCACGCTGGCAAAGGTCGACAATGTGCTCGACGGCATCGATCCGGCGCAGGTGCGCGTGGCGCTCGCCAACATTCAGAAGGCCAGCGAAAATGCCAACAAGGCCGCCGCCGACATCGCCAAGGTGACCGACAAGTTCGCCGACCGGGCCGACGACATCGACGAGACGATCAAGGACGCCAAACAGCTTGCGTCGCGCCTCAACGATGCCTCGGTGCGCGTCGACGGCATCCTGAAAAGGGTCGATACGCTGCTCGGTTCGGGCCAAGCCGACGGCGTCATGGCCGATGCCAGGGACACGCTGAAGTCGTTCAAGCAGGTCGCCGACACGCTGAACGCCCGGCTTGGCACGATCACCGACAACATCGCGCGCTTCTCGGGCCAGGGCCTGTCGAATGTCGAGGCGCTGGTCCAGGACAGCCGGCGTTCGATCAGTCGCATCGAAGAGGCGGTGACCGATCTCAGCCGCAACCCGCAGCGCATCCTGTCGGGCGGCGACGGCGAGGTCCGGCAGTTCGATGGCAGGGCACGGCGTTGACTTCCGTGCCCGCCCGCAGCAATTACATGGACCGCGGATGCGGATTCATCATACGATCCGGGGACAGTGGGGATCACGCGTGACGTTCGGGTTGGGTGGGTATAAATCGGCGGCCGTTTTGCTTGGCCTGACGCTGGCTGGTTGCGCGGCATTGGGAGGCAAGCCGGCGCCACTCGATACGTTCGAGCTGTCCGCCCCGTCGATCGACGCCCATGGCCACAGCCGCCGCCAGATCCTGATCGCCCAGCCATCCGCGCTCAAGGCGCTGGACAGCCAGAACATCGTCATCAAGCCGTCAGATCGCTCGATCCAGTATCTCAAGGGCGCGCAATGGGCCGACCGGCTGCCGCTGATCGTGCAGGCGAGGCTCGCCGAATCCTTCCAGCGCTCCGGCAGCTTTGCCGGCGTCGGCAAGCCGGGCGAGGGGCTGGCGATCGACTACCAGGTGATCGTCGAGATCCGCTCCTTCGAAGTCCGCGTCAATGGCGGCGAGCATGCCGAGGTCAATCTCTTCGTACGCATCCTGAACGACCGCAACGGCGAGGTGCGCGCCTCCAAAAGCTTTACCGCATCCGCTCCCGTCTCCGGCAGCGGCAATCCGGCCTATGTCAACGCGCTCGACAGCGCCTTCGGCGAGGCGGCGAAGGATATCGTGGGCTGGACGGACTCGGTGATCTGAGCGAACCCGGCGAGGCGCTTGAGACCCAGGAACCTTAGCCGCCTGCCAGACGGTTGGTGACCAGTTCTGCCTTCATCCAGTGGGTTTCACTCTGGACATGTCCTGCCCGTACATATTTGCCCATGCGAATGGGCATGTCTGCCTCAGCAAATGCTTCGGCAACCCTAGCCACAAAGCCTTCTTGCTTGGCCTTATCCAGGGACGCAGCCAGATTATCGAAGAGGTTGGGGCTGAAAGGCCCACGATAGAGCGTGGGAACAGGAGTGATGCCCAGTTCCTCAAACCGGGCCAGGGTCAAATCCCACGGTTGAATCTCGGTCCCGATGATCCATGCAAAGCCAAGAAAAAATGACGGCAGCGCATCATACGCAACCGAATGTCGGGCATAGAGGTTCTCGCCGACAATCCGTTCATCGTCAGCAAGTTGCGGTTAAACATTTGCTGCAAATGCCTTCAGCCAGTCTCGGGATGGATGATAACGGCTATCGGGACTGCGCGCGTGAGAGCCATCGCGATGAAGGGTTGTGTTCTCTCCATCCATCTTCTCGGTGACCACAAGATCAGCCACCCTTAGTCCTTCAAGCGACGCCATGACCTTGTCGTCGCTGGTGGCTCCGACCGATATCGGCAGATGAAAGGTGCGACCGTATTTCCTCATGCTGGAGGCATAGCTTGCAGCCCATCGCGCCAGCAAGGGCGGCCTGAGTTCTTTGCGCTCGTCATCGTTCGATCCATGACAAACGAAAAAGGCGGGAAATTTCCCGCCTTTTTCATTTTGATGCAGCAATCGTAGCTAGTGCAACCGGCCGCTCGCATGGGCCAGCATGGTGTAGACCTTGCCGGTGTCCGACGTCAGGTAGGTCTGCGCCATGATGTTGTCGCGGTCGTTGCGCGAGACGTCCTTGAGCAGCTTCTCGAAATCGTCGCAGTAGCGGTCGACGGCGGCGCGGAACTCCGCCTCGGCCTGATATTTGCGGCGGATTTCGTCAAAGGTCTGCTGGCCCTTGAGCGTGTAGAGGCGGCGCGTGAACACGTCACGCTCGCCGCGCCGGTAGCGGTTCCACAGCTCGATCGAGGCGTCGTGGTCGATCGCCCGGGCAATATCGACCGAGAGCGAGTTGAGCGACTCCATGACATGCAGGGGCGAGCGCTGGGCGGGAGCCGCGCGCGGTGCTTCCGCGGGCGCTGCCGGCCTGGCGACTTCCTCCTCACGGGATGCCCCGGTCAGGAGATCGCGCACCCAGCCGCCTTGCGGCGTACGGGCGTTGGCGTCGCGCTGGCGCGGTGCTTCGGCAGGACGTTCGATATCGAGCGTGCCGCGCAGGCCGCCCAGCGGCGCCTGCGGAGCAGGGCGCTCCAGCTGTGGCGCCGGCGGCGGGCGGCGTACCGGCTCGGCCGGGCGCTGCACTGGCGCCTGCGGCGCCGGGCGCAGGGCGCGTGGTTCGGCATTGTCGCCGCCGCGTCCCGATTTCGCAACGATATCCGAAAGTTCCTTGAGCGCGTTGATCTGCTCGGCAACGGCACGGCGGATCGCCGAGGTCGATTCCTTGGCCTCTTCCGGCATCTCGATGACGCCCTTCTTGAGCTCGGCGCGGGTGAGGTCGAGCTCGCTCTTGATCGAGCTTGCGGTGCGCCGCATCTCCTCGGTCGCGTCGGCGAACCGGCTGGTTGCCGAATCGACCACTTCCGTTATGGCGATGCGGATCTTGTCGGCTGATGCCAGCGTCTTGCCTTCGGCATTCTGCATCGTCTGGCCGACAAGGTTTTCGAACGAACGCATGACCTTCTCGAGGTCTTCCGACTTCTTGACCAGGCCGACGGCTAGGTCTTCGAGCGACGACTGCCGCTCAAGCGTGTGTTCGAGATTGCTCTGCGCCGAGCTCAACAGATCCGAAGCCGAGGACAGCAAGCGGCTGTGCTCGTCGAACTTGGTGGCGATCGAGGCCACTTCGCGCAGGGTCGACGACGACAGTTCGGTAAGCCGCGTGGTGTTCGAATCGACCAGGCGTGCCGAGCTGGCGAAGGTCTGCGCCGCCTTTTCGGTGGTTGCCGCGAAGCTTTGCGTGCTGCCGCTCAGACGTTCGTCAACCTGGCCGAGGTTGATCGCCGCCTGTTCGATCAGCTCACCAAGCTGCGAGCTGGAGACGCTCATGCGGCCGATGAGGTCGGCGACGCTATCGGCGAGCGACGAGCGCGCGCCTTCGACGGCCGACAGCGTTTCGGCGGTGCGGCTGGCGAGCGCGTTGACGAGGGCGGCATTTTCGCTGCGCAGCTTCTCGGTCGCGCGTTCGGTGACCTCTTCCATGCTCTTTTGCAGTTCCGAGCCGCCCTGGGCGAAGCGCTCCACCAGCGGCCGCGCGGTTTCGTCCAGGATCTTCGCCATCTCGGCCGAACGCGCCGCCAGCATCGTATTGAGCTCGCGGGTATTGGTGCCGATGGTCTTGGCAGCGTCGTTGGTGCTCTGGCCGATGTGCTGGCCGACCGCGGTAAAAGTCTCCGCAATCGTGTTGGCGCGCGAGATCAGTTGAGCTTCTGCGCTGGAAACCTGCTCGTTGAGCTTCTGGCCCATTGTCTCCGTCGTATAAAGAAGGCGGTTCTCGACGCTGGCGACCTGTTCCTCGACGCGCGAAGCTGCGGACGCAACGCTCGCGGCCAGCCGCTCGTCGGCCCCGGCAAGAGCCAGCTCCATCTCGCGGGCGTGGACGGCAAGTTCCTGGCCGGTCTGGCGTGCACGTTCGGCAACACGCTGCTCGGTGCTGGCGAAGGCGCCAACGATGTTGTCGGCATGCTCGCCGATCGTCGAAGTGGAGTCGGCGATGCGCGACACCAGGCGGTGATCGGCCTCGTCGAAGATGCGGCTGATCTCGGTGGCGCGGGCTGACAGCGCGTCCGAACCCTCGGCGATGCGCGAGATCAGCTGTTGGTCGGCGGCGTCGAAGATGCGGCCAAGGTCCGAGGCGCGCGCGGCCAGCGCTTCGGCGGATTCGCCGATGCGCATGCTCAGCCGCTGGTCGGCGCCCTCGAAGTTACGCAGGATGTCGCCGGCGCGGTCGGCCAGCGACTGCGCCGTCTCGACCGCGCGGGCGACCAGCTTCTGGTCGGCGGCGTCGAACGTGCCGGCGATCTCGCCGGCGCGGGCAGCCAGCCGTCCGGCCGTTTCTTCGGCGCGGGCGAGCAGCGAGTTCGACGTCTCGTCATGCCGGGCAAGCAGCACGCTCGTTGTGTCTTCGGCGCGAGCAAGCAAGGCATTCGTCGTATCCTCGGCGCGAGCAATCAGGGCGCTCGATGTGTCCTCGGCACGGGCGTGCAGACGGCGATCCGCGTCCTCGAAGGTGCGGGCGATGTCCTCGGCCCGGGCCAAAAGGGCGGCCGAAGTCTGCTCGGCACGCTCGGCGATCTTGCGGTCGGCGTCACTGAAGGCAGCACCGGCCTGTTCGTGCAGCGCGCTGGTGACTTCCATCACCTTCTCGCGCAGCGCGCCGGCAACGAAGACGGCGCTCTTTTCGAGCACGCTGCGGACATTGTCGACACCCACCGACAACGCGCGCTCCATGGTTCCGGCGCGCTCTTCGATGATGCCGGTCTGCTTGCTGAAGGCCTGCTCGATCTTCTCGACATCGGCAGCGATTGCCGCCGAGATATCGGTGCTTCTGCCGGCAATCTGGTCGATATGGCCCGACAGCGAGCGGTCGACATCCTTACGTATGTCGGCGAGCTTTGCCAGATCGTCTTCCAGCGCCTGGGTCAACATGTTGCGGCCTTCGGCCAGCTTGCCGACATGGCCGGCGATGATGTCGTCAACCTCACCGCGGCTTGCCGACAGCTTCTGCAGGTCGGCTTCCAGCGCACGCTTCAAGATGTCTCGGCCCTCGGCCAGCTTCTCGACCTGGCCTGCGACCAGTCCGTCGATGCTCGACCGGCTCTCGGCCAGCTTGGCGAGGTCGTCCTCGAGAGCCTTCGACAGCGTCGCGCGATCCCGGACGAGCTTGTCGCTGTGACCCTCGATCAGGCTGTTGACATTTTCCAAATCCGCTTCCAGCACCCGCGCGAACTCGCCACGGTTTTCGCTCAGCTTCTGCGACTGGTCGGCAATGGCGCTCCTAATCGCATTGAGATCGGCTTCGAGCGCCCGTGTGAGGATGTCGCGGCCCTCGGCGAGCTTCTCGACCTGTCCGGCGACCAGCCCATCGATGTTGGAGCGGCTCTCCGCCAGCTTGGCGATGTCGTCTTCCAATGCCTTTGAGAGCGCCGAACGGTCCTGGACGAGCCTGTTTTGATGATCGGCCATGATGCCGCTGACATTGTGCAAATCGTCCTGAAGCGCCTGAGATAGCGTCGAACGATCCTGGACAAGCCGGCTCGAGTGGTCGGTGATCAGGCTGTTCACATTCTGAAGGTCATCCTTAAGCGCCTGGGATAGCGTCGAACGATCCTGAACAAGCCGGTTCGAGTGGTCGGCGATCAGGCTGTTCACATTCTGCAGATCGGCCTCCAGTGCCCTGGAAAGCTGACCGCGCTCTTCCGCCACCTTGTCGGAATGACCCGCGATGGCGCCCTTGATGGTGTTGAGGTCGGCTTCGAGCGCGCGCTTGAGGATATCGCGCCCCTCGGCCAGCTTTTCGACCTGGCCGGCGACCAGCCCGTCGATGCTCGACCGGCTCTCGGCGAGCTTGGCGAGGTCGGCCTCGAGCGTCTGTGACAACAGGCCACGATCGTCGGCAAGCCGGCTCGAATGGTCGGAGAGCAGGCCCCTGATGCCGGATAGGTCGTTCTCCAGCGCCTTGCTGAGTTCGGTGCGGTCCTCGGCCAGTTTCGCCGAGTGGTTCTCGATCACGCCCTTGATGCCGATAATGTCGTTTTCGAGCGCCTTGGTCAGGATGGCGCGGCCTTCGGCGATCTTTTCAACCTGGCCGGCGACCAGCCCGTCAATCGAGGCGCGGCTGTCGGCGAGCTTGCCGAGATCGGCTTCCAGGGCGCGCGACAGAATGTTGCGGCCTTCGGCCAGTTTACCGACATGTCCGGCGACCATTTCGTCAATGATCGTACGGGCTTGCACAAGTTTTCCGGAGTCTTCATGCAAAGCCTGGTTGAGCCGGTTGCGGCCTTCTTCAAGCCGCTCGAGATGGCTGCCCAGCGACGCGTCGATGGCGGCGCGCGACTCGTTGACCTTGCGCAGATCCTCTTCCAGGGCGCGCGAGATCAGGTTGCGGCCTTCGGCCAGCTTCTGCACCTGGTTGGTTACGGCCGCATCGATGCCGGCACGGCCCTCGGCGAACTTCGCCAGGTCCGCCTGCATGGCAGCCGCCATGCGTTCGCGGCTTTCGGACAGCTTGCGGCTGTGGTTTTCGACGGCGTCCTCGATGCCGACACGGGCATCGGCAAGACGCTGGATGTCGGTGTCGAAGGAGCGCGACACGACATGGCGGGCGGCTTCCATGCGGCCGGCGAAATCGCTGGCGCGGGCTTCGAGCATCGACGAGGTCGACGAGACGATGTCGGCCATGTCGGCGCCGATCTGGGTCTTGCCCTGATCGATCATCGCAGTCAAATGATCCTTGCTCTCGGCAAAGGTGTGGGCGATCTCGCGGGCGCGCTCGACCAGCGTTTCGTTGATCTGGCGGGCGCGCGCCTCGAGCGCGGCGTTGAGCTTCTGCGTGCCGGTATCGAGTGCTTCGGCGCGGGTCTGAAATTCGCTGATCAGCGCCTGGCCGCGCTCGGCCAGTGTCCGCTCGATGCCGTTCAGGCTGGACTCGAATTCCGAGCTCAGGGTGCGGGCGGCGCCGCCGAGCAGCGACACCATGCCTGTGGTGCGGTCGTCGAGCAGGTCGGTCAGCGACCGGGTCAGGCCGTCTGTGGTGTCCGTCAGCTTGGCGATGCGGGTGTCGAGCAGCGAAGCAAAGGCTTCGCCCGATGTCGACAGCCTGTCGGTGATTGAATCCAGCCGGGTTTCGACGGAATCGAAGATCGACATCGAGCTTTCATTGATGCGGTCGATCAGCGTGTCGCCGGAATTGGTGATCGTCATCGACAGCTTGGTCGACGCGTTGAGGATAGAGTCGCGAATAATGTCGGAGGCGGCGCCGATCTCGTCCTTCAGCGTTTCATGCGCGCCGGTGATCGAGGCGCGCACGCGCTCGGCATGAGTGACGACGGCTTCGCGCTCGCTGCCCAGCCCGTCGACCAGCGACCGGATGCGCGATTCATTCTCCGAATAGGAGCGTTCGATCTGGTTGACCTCGCTGTGGACCAGCGTTTCGAGCTCGACGGCGCGCGCCAGCGTGCGCTCGATGCCTTCGCCCATCGCCGCCACTTCACGGCGAACGGCCTGGCCGATCATCATCACGCGATCCTGGGCGAGGTTTTCCGGCTCCGCCAGACGGAAAGCCACTTCCGTCATCGACTGGGCGGCAATGCGCATTTCCTGCGCGCGGCGGATCATCGCCGCGAAGGCCCAAAACAGGACGACCGGTATGATTGCCGCGATCGCCAGGCCGATCAGTTCAGGGCGGGCCAGGATTTGATCGAAAGTACGAATTTTCCAGATGCTGGGGCCAAACAGCAGATTGGCGAGGCCGCCGGCGCCGGCGATCCAGGCCAGCGACACGAACGCCACGACCCAATAGATCGTGCTCGACGCGCGCCGGTTGAGGCTGTGCAGCAGCGTCTTGTAATCTTTTTGGCGGTCATCGTTTGCCGGCTTGAAGCCGGCTGGCTGGGCGCTGTTGCGCGATTCGACCGGGCGCAGCTCGGCGGGCTTGGCTGCCGGCTTCGCACTCTGGTTTTGTTGGACGGGCGCGTTTTGAGCGGGGGCGGGCTTCTGGGGGCGGCCTTCGCGCGCCAGTTCGTCCGCGGCCTGCGATATCTGCGCTTCCAGATCTTCCATCGACGCCGCGATATCGAGATCGCCGCTGCCGTCTCCGCTGAGATCGAGGTCTAGTGCCTTTTCGAGTTCCCTGGCTACGTCGCTGTCGAGAGTTCTGGTCGTCGTTGGTTTCTTCGCCATGCCTTCGCTACCCTGTACTAGCTGCCGAGGGACTTCTTATTTTTGCCTGATTCTGGCTCGTCTTATCCCACGCAGGAGGCTGAAAATGGACCTTCGTATCGTAATGACACACAGGGGTAAAGAAAACATGCATTCCGCGAGATACGTAAAACTTTAAATATAAGGTTAACGACAACGTGATCTAACCGCCTCAGCGGCAACAATTTTCCAGCCCATTCATTAACGCGTTGGCGACGGAAAACGCCTAGTTTTTTCGGCGATCGGCACAAGGAGTTTCAAATTGGTACGCGGTGAAAGCGGCATTGCCTTCTCAATGCCGGGCGGCGATGCGTCGGGACCGGCCCGTTCGCGCCCAGTGGATCTGGCCCATTTGGCCCGTCAGACAATGGGCGATCGCGCCCTCGAACAGGAGGTATTGGCACTGTTCGTACAGCAGGCGCTTTCCGTCCGCGACAGAATAGTCGATGCCGACATCAGGGAGCGACTGCTTCTGGCGCATGGGCTGAAAGGTTCGGCGCGCGGGGTCGGCGCCTTTGCCATCGCCGACTGCGCCACCTCGATCGAACAGCAGCCGGAAGATGCGCGCATCCTCAAGCGCCTCGGCACCCTGATCGAGGAAGTGCGCGATTTCATCGCCGCCATCAGCCGGTAATGGCTGCCGCTCGGCAGCGGCCACCGGGATGAATCGACGGGGCCAGGGCGTGCTTTGGCCAGCTTTCCGAAAAAACGTCACAAAGCGGCGCTTTCGCGCGGCAGTTGACTTGTCCGGCGGAGTGATTATCTCGGCTGGGACTCCCTTCAGGTGACAAATGACCAAGCTGACCTTCATTGCCCATGACGGCACTCCTTTCGATGTCGAGGCCGAAAACGGCTCGACCGTCATGGAGAATGCGATCCGTAGCGCGGTGCCGGGCATCGAGGCAGAATGCGGCGGCGCCTGCGCCTGCGCGACCTGCCATGTCTATGTCGACGAAGCCTGGACGGCCGAGGTCGGCGAGCCGGAGGCGATGGAAGAGGACATGCTGGACTTTGCCTATGACGTCCAGCCGAACTCGCGCCTGTCCTGCCAGATCAAGGTGCGCGACGCGCTTGACGGCCTCGTCGTGCGCGTGCCGGCTCGCCAGGGTTGATCTCCCGTAGCATCTGATTTTTCCCGCCGCCGCTTGGCAGCGGGCCAATGCTCATGCAGTCTCGCGCCAGTTTCGCCCCAGTTTGACAATGAGGCTCGCCTGGCATGACCGATATAATCAAGACGGACGCACTCATTGTCGGGGCGGGGCCGGTCGGCCTGTTCGCCGTGTTCGAACTCGGCCTCTTCGACATGAAGTGCCATCTGATCGATATCCTCGACCGGCCCGGCGGCCAATGCGCCGAACTCTATCCGGAAAAGCCGATCTACGACATTCCAGGCTGGCCCTCGATCTCGGCGCAAGGGCTGGTCGACAAACTGCTCGAGCAAATTCAACCGTTCAAGCCGGATTTTACCTTCAACCGCATGGTCTCCAGCCTGGAAAAGCTGGACGACGGCTCATTTCGGGTCACCACCGACGAGAACGAGGTGTTCGAAGCCAAGGTGGTGGTGATCGCCGCCGGTGGCGGCTCGTTCCAGCCCAAGCGGCCGCCCATTCCCGGCATCGAGGCCTATGAGGGCAGGAGCGTCTTCTATTCGGTGCGCCGTATGGAGGAATTCCGCGGCCACGACCTCGTCATCGTCGGTGGCGGCGATTCCGCACTCGACTGGACGCTGAACCTGCAGCCGGTGGCAAAAAGCGTGACACTGGTCCACCGGCGCGCGGAATTCAGGGCGGCGCCCGACAGCGTCAACAAGATGTATGCCATGCAGGAGATGAAGCAGCTGGAGTTCCGGGTCGGCCAGGTGAGCGGCCTGACCGGCGCCGACGGCGAGCTGGCCTCTGCTACCATCAAGGGCGGGCCTGACGGCGACATCGAGGTGCCGTGCACGCGCATGCTGCCGTTCTTCGGCCTGACCATGAAGCTCGGCCCGATCGCCGAATGGGGGCTCAACCTTCATGAGAACCTCATTCCGGTCGATACCGAGAAATTCCAGACTTCGGTGCCAGGCATCTTTGCCGTCGGCGACATCAACTGGTACCCAGGCAAGCTGAAGCTGATCCTGTCGGGTTTTCACGAGGTGGCGCTGATGGCGCAGGCCGCCAAGCGCATCATCAGCCCGGGCGAGCGCATCGTCTTCCAGTACACGACGTCGTCGACCAGCCTGCAGAAGAAGCTCGGCGTCGTGGAGTAGGCCCTACAGGGCTTTCCGGATCACTCCACCAGAACGACCGGCGCCTCGGCGTCGTCGCGGCCGCGCAGTGACTTCTCCGGCATCAGCGCCAGCGTGATCAGCGCCAGCACGAGCGTGACGGCCGCGGCAAGGAAGATCATCATGAAGGGCGTCGCCGAGACGATCTGTCCGGCAGCCGGCGCGCCTTCGCCGGCAAGCGGCAGGCCATAGCCGAGCGCGACGGCGCCGAGCATGGCGACGCCGAGCGCGCTGCCCAGCGAACGCAGGAAGGTCAGCACGCCGGTGGCAACGCCGAGATGCGCGCGGTCGACGGCGTTCTGCACCGATACGGTGGCGACCGGGAAGGTGGTGCCGCTTCCAAGGCCGATGCAGATGGTCAAGAGCTCGACCACCAGCAGCGAGGCGCGGCCGGCGACCAGGCTGAGCACGCCAAGACAGATAATGGCGAAGAGAACGCCGACCATGGCGATACGCTTGTAGTGGAAGAAGCGCGGTATCGTGCGGCCGCTGAACGTCGCGCCGGCGACCGTTCCGAGCAGCAGGCCGAGCATGGCAAGGCCCGACTGGCTGACCGACAGGCCGATGATCGACTGCAGATAGACCGGCAGATACACCGACAGGCCGATATTGGCGGCCTGCAGCAGGAACATCGACGCCGTGCCGGCAAGCACGATCGGATTGCTCAGCACTTCAAGCGAGATCAGCGGCTCGGCCGCACGCATCAGCCGCAAAGCGAACGCAGCCCAGAAGACCGCCGAACAGGCGAGCAGGCCGACGATCTCGCGCGAAGCCCATGGATAGGCGCTGCCGCCCCAGTTGAGGGCCAAAAGCAGCAATGCCGTCGCCACCACCAGAAGCAGCGCGCCCGGCGCGTCGATGCGATGCCGCTTTGCGGCGACCGGCAGTTTGCGCAGCGGCTTGTTGATGATGGCCATGGCCAAGATGCCGAGCGGGATGTTGATCCAGAAGATCAGCGACCAATGGAGATGTTCGGCAAATCCGCCGCCGAGCAAAGGCCCGGCGATGCTGGCGACAGCCCAGGTGCCCGAAATCCAGGCGGCATAGCGCGCGCGTTCGCGCGGCGGCACCAGGTCGCCGATGACGATCTGCGCCAGGGCGAACAGGCCGCCGCCGCCCGCACCCTGGATCGCCCGGCCGATGACCAGCACGAACATGTTGGGGGCCATGGCGCTGACCAGCGATCCCAGAAGGAAGATCAGGATCGCCGCATAGACGGTCGGCCGGCGGCCATAGACGTCGGAAATCTTGCCGTAGAGCGGCGCCATGGCCGTCGCCGTCAGGAGATATCCGGTCACGATCCACGGCAGGTAGTCGGCGTGGCCGAGCGAACGGCCGATGGTCGGCATGGCCGGCGCGACGATGGTCTGGTCGAGCGCCGCCAGCAGCATCGACAAAAGGATGCCGGCGATGATGACGTTCTTCTCGCTTTCCGTAAGCGGCGCGGCGGGCGCCACCCTAGCCGGCTTGTCGACAGCCTGGTCCATATCAGTGCATCCACAGTGTCTGCGAGCGATTGCGCGGCGCCAATGGCCGCTCCGCTATACGCCGCCTCGATTGGTCTTGATCTGGTGTTTCGAAGCTCGCGCCTTGCCACCTGACATATCTTGCGAGCCTGACATATGTCGTCCCGTATAGGCCGATTTCGACCTTTGCCCGAAAATTTTCTGGGGCTGGCCTCATGTTTCGGCAGAATTGGCTTGGTATCAGCCCTGTGGTTCAGCCGGGCGGAAGCTGGCCGTTCTGGACGCGCTGCATGCGGTAGCGCAGCAGCCGCAGGATGCGGCTTTCGAAATTCACGCCTTCGACGCGGTCGAAGCGCAACTGGTCCTGGTCATGCCTGGCGAGTTCGGCCGCGGTGATCTGCGCCGCCTTCGCCTTTGCCCCGGCGCAGGTCTTTTGCGCAAAGCTAGCGTTCAGCGCGTCTTCGAGCAGGCGGCCGTGGTTCTTGGCGATCTCGGCATGACGCTCCTCATGGCGCTTGATGTCTGCCGACAGCGTGTCCCAGAACAGCCTGACATCGGGATCGGCCTTGCGCGGCCGGCGCCACTCCGGAAGGATGACCTTGACCTTGACGGTGACGGCAGCCTTGGCGATGCGGCAGGTGTCAGCGGTTTGCGCGTAGCTGATGCGGGTGGTGAACGCCATCTGGGCGGCGCCTGGATGCCGCATCCCGGTGCTTTTCACCTCGGGTCCATGCTTCGACAATTGCGTCTCGATGTCATCGAGCGTGCTGCCGCCGATGGCAAAATAGCTGTAAGTCTTCACCAGATTGGCAGCATTCGCCGGCAGGACGGTCAAAGCCAGCATCAGGGCGCAGAGCAGGGGTCGTTTCATCATGTTGCCTCTTCACGCACCTTGCTTTACGGCCGTTGCCGGCGCAACGGAATTGATCTTCCACCGATCACGCATCGGTGATGGATTGCAAGCGCCCGATGAGCCACATGCCAATGAGCCACATGCCAATGAGACACATGGTTGAAGGACAATGACGACAAGGCGATGGCAACTGGCGCATGGGCGCCATCTCGAACTTGGCGAGAAAGCTATTGTGGTCGGCATTCTCAACGTCACGCCGGACAGTTTTTCGGATGGCGGACTGTTCATCACGCCCGATCAGGCGGTGGCTCAGGCGCGCCGTATGGCGCAAGAGGGCGCTGCCGTCATCGACATCGGCGGGGAATCCACACGCCCCGGCGCATCGCCCGTAACTGTTGAAGAAGAGCAGGGCCGCATCCTGCCGGTGATCGCAGCACTCGCCGGTTCAGGCGAAGCCCTGGTATCGGTCGACACCTATCGCGAGGAAACCGCGCGCCTCGCCGTCGCCGCCGGTGCGCATATCGTCAATGATGTCTGGGGCTTGCAGCGCGAACCGGGCATCGCCCGCGTCGCCGCCGAGACCGGCGCCGGACTGGTCATCATGCATACCGGGCGCGGGCGGCAAAAACTGCCCGACGTCATCGCCGACCAGTTTTTGTTCCTCAAGGCTTCGCTGGAAATCGCCAGGCGCAGCGGCGTTGCGGACGATCATATCGTACTCGATGCCGGCTTCGGCTTCGCCAAGGAGACGGCTGAGGAAAACCTCGACCTGATGGCGCGGTTTTCCGAGCTTAAGGAGCTCGGTTTTCCCTTGATGGCCGGCACCTCCAGAAAACGCTTCATCGGCACCGTCACCGGCCGCGAAGCCGGCGCGCGCGCCGCCGGGACGGCAGCCACCAGTGTCATTCTGAGGCTGAAGGGCGCCGATCTGTTTCGCGTCCACGATGTCGCAATCAACGTGGACGCACTGGCGGTCGCCGATGCTATGCTGGCGCGCGAAAAGCCAGGACGCTGAGCCCAGGACAGTAAGAAATGTACGTCATCCGCATGAAGAACTGCGCCTTCTTTGCCCGGCACGGCGTGCTGGATGAGGAAGAGGCGCTTGGCCAGCGTTTTTATGTCGATGCCGAGTTGACGGTCGAGCCCAGCCGCCCGCTGGAGGATGATTCCATCGAGGACACCGTCAATTACGGCATCGCCTTCACGGTGATTGAAAAGATCGTCACTGGACATCGCCGCTTCCTGATCGAGGCGCTGGCGCTCGAAGTGGCGAAGGCGCTGACTTCACGGTTCCCGCAGATCAGGAAGGCCGAGATCACCGTGCGCAAGCCCAACGCACCGGTGCCCGGCGTGCTCGATTATGTCGAGGTGACCGTTGTCTGGCCAGAGTAACAATAACACGGTCTATCTCAGCCTTGGCGGCAATCTCGGCGATCCCTCGGCCTCGATGGCGGCGGCGCTGCGCCTGCTCGACGCCGACGAGAGCACGCGCGTCGTCGCCGTCTCCTCACTTTACCGCACGCCGCCCTGGGGCAAGCTCGACCAGCCGGATTTCCTCAACGCCGCTGCCGAAATCTCGACCTCGCTGGCGCCAAGGGCGCTGCTCGACCTCTGCCTCGAGGCCGAGCGCAAGCTGAAGCGGGTGCGCGAGGAGCGCTGGGGTCCGCGCCTGATCGACATCGACATATTGGTGTTCGGCGACCGCACAATCCACGAAACCGGGCTGGAGGTGCCGCATCCCCGAATGGTGGAGCGCGCCTTCGTGCTGGCGCCCTTGGCAGAGATCGCGCCGGATCTGGCGGTGGGCGGCAGGAGCGTGACCGAGCGGCTCAGCGCCGTCGATACGTCAGGCATAGAGCGGCTGGCTTCCGGCCGCGATTGGTGGCTGGGTTAACCGGAGAAGCCGCCGCCATCGAGAAATGCCTGTTCGTCCGCCGTCGTCTCGCGGCCAAGCATCTTGTTCCTGTGCGGAAAGCGGCCGAAGCGCTGGATGATGTCGCGGTGCTCGATGGCGTATTTCACATACTCCGGCGCCCTGGCGGTGGTGAGCTCGACCGATCTGTCCTGGTCGGCGGGCAGTTCCGAATGTTCGTAGGGCAGGTACAGGAAGACGCGCAGGTTTTCTTCCAGCGAAAGGTCATGGCCGGCCGCAATCGCCTTGGCGGCAAAGTGCCGTGCCAGCGGATCGGTGGCGTACATAGGGCCTGAGCCGCGAAAGCAGTTGCGCGGAAACTGGTCGAGCAGGATCATCAGCGCCAGCGAACCCTCGGCATGCTCCGACCATGCGTCGCACTCGCGCCGCGCGGCGGCAAAGTGCAGGTCGAGAAACCTGCTGCGGAAATCCGCGTCGAAGACGTCGTTCTTCTCGAACCACGCGTCTTCGCCGGCCTCGCGCCAGAATTTGGTGACGGCGAGCGCGCGCTCATCCGATGCGGTCATCAGCTTTCCCCCTGATCGGCGGGCTCGGGCTTGTGCAGCACGCCGGCCGTCTCTTCGTTCAGCGCCTGGCCGGGCCGGCGCGGTTGCGTCAGCGGCGTCGGGATCGGCGTGCCGGTATTGCCCCTGAGGAAACGTTGCCCGGCGCGGACGCCTTCGGCCAGCTGCGTCTCCAGTCGGGCATTGTCGCGCCGTCGCACATCCTCGATGACATCGGCGACATCTTCCGGCTCGACGCCCAAAACCTCGAGCGCGGAACCGCCGAAGACGAGGGCCGATTCGAAGGTCTCGCGCAGCTGGAAGTCGACCCCGGCGCGGATGAGCGACAGGGCGGTGCCGCGGTCGAAGGCACGCGCCAGGACAGTCAGCAACGGGAACTCCGCCTTGATCAGTTCCGCCATGCGCACCGTGGCGTCCGGCTTGTCGACGCAGATCAGCACGGCGCGCGCGCGGCCTGCACCTGCGGCGCGCAGAATGTCGAGCCGCGTGCCGTCGCCATAGTAGACCTTGAAGCCGAAATCGGCGGCCGCCTGTATCATTTCGACATCATTGTCGATGATCGACACATCGATGCCGCGCAACAAAAGCGGCTGGCTCGCGATCTGGCCGAAACGGCCGAAGCCGATGACCAGCACGCTGCCGGTAAGGCCGTCGGCGATGTCGACGCCTTCAAGCGACTGCTCGTCGCGCGGCGTCAAATATTTGAGCGCAATGATGGCCAGCGGCGTCAGCACCATGGAGATGATGATGATAGCGGTCAGCGTTGCGTTGGCCCGGCTGTCGATGATGCCAACCGCCGCTGCGGCCGAATAGAGGACGAAGGCGAATTCGCCGCCTTGCGCCATGATCACGGCGCGTTCCAGCGCTTCACGATGACCGCTCTTCAGCATGCGGGCGACGAGATAGATGCCGAGCGCATTCATCGCCATGTAGGCGACGACATAGACGGCGATCAGCCGCCAGTTGTCGGCCACCACATGCAGGTCGAGCGACATGCCGACGGCGAGGAAGAACAGGCCAAGCAGGATGCCGCGGAATGGCTCGACGTCGGCCTCCAGCTGGTGGCGGAAGGTCGATTCCGACAACAGCACGCCGGCCAGGAAGGCGCCCATCGCCATCGAGAGGCCGGAAAGCTGCATAACCAGCGCCGACCCCAGCACGACCAGAAGTGCTGCCGCCGTCATGACTTCGCGCGCCTTGGCGTCGGCCAGGATGCGGAAGAACGGATTGAGCAGATAGCGGCCGGCCACCACCAGCCCGACGATGGCGCCAAGACCGATGCCGATTTCGGTCAGCCTCTGCTGCAGGGTCATCTCGCTGCCGCCCGGCGCCAGGAAGGCGACCAGCGCCAGAAGCGGCACGATTGCCAGATCCTCGAGCAGCAGGATGGACACGATGCGCTGGCCCTTGGGGCTGGCCATCTCGCCACGCTCTTCCAGAAGCTGCATGACGATCGCCGTCGAGGTC
Source organism: Mesorhizobium sp. M1078 (assembly GCF_040318615.1). Classification (NCBI taxonomy): domain Bacteria; kingdom Pseudomonadati; phylum Pseudomonadota; class Alphaproteobacteria; order Hyphomicrobiales; family Phyllobacteriaceae; genus Mesorhizobium; species Mesorhizobium sp. M1078. The sequence continues at coordinate 123,420 of NZ_JAMYMP010000006.1, read as the reverse complement.
AGGACAAAGCCGGCGCCGGCAACGAAGGATTGCGCGATCGGAAAGCCGCCGGCGAGACCAACACCGGTGAGCAGCAATGCGCAGACGCCGACCTGCAGCGCGCCGAGGCCGAAAATCTCGCGGCGCAGGCCCCATAGCCGCGACGGCTGCATCTCCAGCCCGATGATGAACAGGAACATGACCACGCCGAGTTCGGCGACATGCAGGATGGCTTCCGATTCGGAAAAAATGCCAATACCGAACGGGCCGATGACCACGCCCGCGGCGAGATAGCCGAGGATCGAGCCCAGCCCCATGCGTTTGAAGATCGGAACGGCGACGACGCCTGCGGCAAGCAGCGCCACCACCTGAATGAGATCGCTGCCCGATGCTTCCGCTGCCATGCCTCTTGTCCCTGTGTCCGACAGCACTCCTTGCATGCACTGGGAGCGGGAGGCAAGGGCGGGAAGCCTGCCAGGATGGGTAGGGTGGCCGCGGCAGCGATTCCCCGGTGGAACAACAGTCTGCGCTTGCCTGTCGGACGGCCGGTATCTATATCTGACAAATGCCTGATTATTCGTCCCGGCCGTCGCCGCTGCCACATATCCCGATGGATGCGCTCAGCGAAGTTCTGCAAGACTTTCGCTTGAGTGGCGTCAACTATGGCCGCTGCGAACTCCGGCACCCATGGAGCATAGACTTTCCGCAACAACAACTGCTTCGTTTTCACTTTGTCGGCCAGGGTCCATGCTGGATTCACACCGAAGCGCAAGGCTGGCAGGAGTTGCGCGATGGCGATCTGGTGCTGCTGCCGCAAGGCATCGCCCATCGGCTGGCGAGTGCGCCGGACGTGGTGGGCGATTCGCTCGAGGGCTGCCAGGTGATCAAGTTGGGCGGCAACGTTTGCGAAGTGATACGGCAGGGAACGGGCGCGACAAGCACCCTTTTCTGCGGCTCCATGTCTCTCGGCTCCTATGCGCTCAATCCGTTGATCACGTTGATGCCGCCTCTCATCAAGGGTTGCGACGTGGCCGGCAATGACCCGATGGTCGGCCCTTTGCTGGCGGCCATGACGGTGGAGGCCGCGCAACCGCAGATGGGCAGCGCCACCATCCTGTCGCGTATGGCGGATTTGCTGACAGCCAGGCTCATACGCTGCTGGGTCAATTGCAACGGCGCCTCGACCATCGGTTGGCTTGCAGCCATCCGCGACCCCCATATAGGGCGCGCTCTGGCGGCCATGCATCGCGATCCCGGCCACAACTGGACGCTGGGAAGCCTGGCCGGCGTGGCAGGCCAATCGCGTTCGATTTTCGCCGAGCGCTTCAGCGCGGTATTGGGTGAGGGCGCCGCACATTATCTCGCCCGCCTGCGCATGCAGCTTGCCCGCGAATTGCTGGGCCAAAACGGCTTGTCTGTTGCCGAAGTCGCTACCCGTTTGGGCTATGATTCCGAGGCGTCCTTCGCCCGCGCGTTCAAGCGCATCACCAATGTCTCGCCAGGCGTTGTGCGCCGCACAATTCCCGGACGAATGGATATGAATTTCGGATTTTAAGGTACATAACATCCGGGCGGACTCGCCTATCTGAGATCTCCAAACTGTGGAGATCTTCCCGTGACTGACACAACATTACAGCTTGAAGACGCCGCCATTGGCCTTGATGCCGATGCACCAGCCGCGTGGAGCGCGGCCACCTGGTTCGCGGTCCTTTCATTGGCGGCCACCAGCTTTGCCCTGGTGTCTGCCGAATTCTTGCCGGCAGGTCTGTTGACGCCGATGGCGCGCGATCTCGGCATCAGCGAGGGAACGGCCGGACAGGTCGTCACCGCCACCGCTTCCGTTGGCGCCGTGACGGCCATGTTGAGCAATGTTCTCATCGGTCGATTGAACCGCAAGGCGGTGCTGGTTGGCCTCATGGCCCTGGCGGTCGGTTCCAATATTCTTGCGGCGCTGGCGCCCAATTTCTGGCTGCTGTTGCTGGGCCGGGCCGGGTTGGGGATCGCTCTTAGCGCTTTCTGGGCACTTTCCGTTGCCGTCGTGGCGCGGCTGGTTGGCGCCAATGCGACAGGTCGCGGCATGGCGATCGTGACCCTCGGCGTCTCACTCGCCACCATTGCCGCGCCGTCGATGGGTGCGTTGATCAGTGACTGGCTGGGATGGCGCAGCGCCATGGCCATGACGGCGGGGCTGGCCGCGCTTGCCATGCTGCTGCAGCTTCTCAGCCTGCCGACCTTGCCTGCGGCGGCAAGCAACAGCCTTGCAGACGTCTTTCGGCTGACACGGCGGCGTGGCATCCAACTCGGCATGCTTGCCATTGTTCTGCTGATGACCGGGCATTTTGCCGGCTCGGTCTATGTGCGCCCGTTCCTCGAACAGGTGACGCTCCTCACAACCGGGCCGATTGCCCTGGCGCTGCTCGGGTTCGGCATCGCCGCTGTGATCGGCAATATTGCCGGTGGTCGCCTGGCCGACACCAACATCCACATGGCCCTCGCAGTAACCGCCGCGTTGATGGCGTTTGCGGCACTCGCTTTGGTGCTTTGGGGCGCGCAAACCGGCGTTGCCTTCGGCTTTGTTACGCTGTGGGGCTTCGCCTTCGGCATGGCGCCGGTGGTGCTGCCGACCAATATGTCTCGCGCGGCACCTGATGCGCTGGAAGCAGCAGGCAGCCTGATGGTCACTTGCTTCCAGGTTGCCATCACCGTCGGTGCGGTTGTCGGCGGCTATGTCGTGGACACCTATGGCGCTACGGGACCTTTGACCCTAACCGCCGTCCTTGCCGCGGCGACGGCCGCACTGGCGCTGCTGCAGCCTCGTGGCTGAAACCTTGCTTCGTCTGACACGGGCGGCCTCAATCAGGCCGTCCGCGCCGTTGCAGCAGCGCTGCACAGGTTTATGCGCCGCACACGTTGCGTTTTGCCGCAATCGGCGGCTATGGGACGCCAGGCTTCGGCCGTTGGAAGGCAGCGACGATCAAGTTCTGCCTTCGTGAGGAGAATGACTGACATGAAGAAGTTTTTGCTCGTCGGCGTGGGTGTCGCCATGCTTGCCGCATCGGCCTGTTCGAAGGCGCCTGAATGCACGCAGGAAATCGCGGCCAAGAAGGCGCAGGAAATGACCGCCGCGCTGCAGGAAGCGATCACCAAGGATCCGACCAAGGCCGCCGACCTGACCGCCAAGGTGCAGGCTGTGACGACCAAATATCAGGGCGCCACCACGCCGGCCGACGCCTGCAAGGCCTATGACGAGCTGACGGCCGCCATCAAGGGCTGATTCTTCGTTCGGAAATTGAGGAAGGCGGTGGCTCAAGTAGCCGCCGCCTTTTTTGCTGGTGTTCTTAAAGGCATCGCGCTGACACGGAGGACCGCCGGCACGCACAGGACCATGACACGTTGGCCTTGCTGTGGCTTGGGCCATCGGAGACGCTGACATCATCGGTTGCGCGCCACATGTCCGGTCGCGACAGAAAGGTGCCGCCCCGAGCGGCCCGTGCTCGAGGAGCGCCAACCTGGCCGCAAGGTGGCGTGTCACTTCCCGACATCGAGCTGAGCGGAACAGCTCAGCTATCGCGCAGTGCAACCCCGTTCCGCGCTTTTTTCGGGGAACCGCTTGAGAGTCAGTTTTTGGCGATGGAGCCGACTTCGACGGCGTCGACGCGCTTGAGGCTCATGCCGATGACCGGCACCAGTTGCTGGTCGACGCGCACGGCGATAGTCACCGTCATCGAATTGTCGTCGGGAATGCGGGCCTGCATGACGCCGCGCAATTGGTTGCGGTTGATGGTGAAGACGACTTTGCGGGCATCGACCACGTTGCCGCCGATGATGTCCAGGCCCGACCCCGCGGCGCCGCCCATGAAATTGCCCTTGTAGTCGCGGCCCTTGCGCTCGACGGTCGCCGACATTTTCTGGGTGAAGACACCGACGCGGCAGTCGCCATCGAGCGTCATGCCGGTCTTGTTGTCCGGCGTCGAGCCGTCGAAGCTGCAGGTGAACTTCGTGCCCTTGTATTTGCCGGCGATGATTTCGCCCGGGCCGACCCATTTGCCTTCGACGGTGCGGAAGAACTGCTTGTCGGGCTCGGCTGCAAAGGCTTTCCCGGTCGGGCCCAGAGGTGCTGCAAGCGCGACCAGGGGCAGGACGCAGGACAAGATTACGCTTTTCATAGACGACACCCGGCAACAAGGAGGCTGTTGTTGGACGACCATGAACAAGATTGGTTAATGCTTGGTGACCGCGAGAGGGCGTTCACTTGCTTGAGGCGGGTGCTTCATTCTCTTTTTTGGCCGCAAACGAGGTCAGCGCCGACAGGAAATCGCCCATACCCGGCCGCCTGCCGGCAATGAAGGGCAGGGGCCGCGCCGTCTCCATGGCAGCAATGCCGATACGCGCCGTCATCATGCCGTTTACCACGCCTTCGCCGAGTTTCGCCGACAGCCGGGCGGCAAGGCCATGGCCGACGATCTGCTGGACGAAGCTGTCGCCGACGGCGATCGAGCCGGTCACCGCCAGATGGGCAAGAACGCTGCGCGCCAGCCGGAAAAAGCCCAGCGTGCCCGGCCTGCCGCCGTAGAGTTCGGACAAGCGGCGGATCAGGCGCCCGGCCTCGAACACGACATAGGCAACGTCTACGAGTGCGCGGGGGCTGACGGCGGTGACCAGCGACACGCGTTTGGCTGCTTCCAGGATCATCACCTTGGCTCTCGCATCGAGCGGCCCGAGAATCTCGGCTTCGGCCAGTCGCACCAGATTGCCGCCGTCGATGATCTCGCCGCGCAATTCGGCCAGGGAGCGCCTGCCGGCCGCGGTTTCGGGTTTCGCAGCGACAAAGGCCGAAAGCTCTTCGACGACGGCCCTTGCAGCCTTCGGATCGTCGCGCGCCACGGCATCGAGCGCCCGCTTTTGCAGTTTTTCGACCTCGGCCAGCCGGGCAATAGCCAGGAATTCCCGCACCAGCACGACCGCGAGCGCCAACACGGCAATTGCGGCCATTCCCGCTGCCAGCCACCCCAGCCACTCTGCGCGCTCGAACAGGTCGCGGATGAGTTGGTCGGTCCACAGGCCGACGGCGAGCGAAACCAGCACGCCGACCGCGCCGAAAAACAGGCTGGCAAACAGCGAGCGCCTGCGCGGCGCGGTCGCCGGCGGCGGTTCGGCGGCGACAATGTCGGGTTCGTTGAAGACATCGATCTCGGCCGGCAGGACGACGGCGCGCGACTTGCGTGCCGGCGGCTCGGCATGGGGGCGGCGCGTTTCCTGCTTCGGTTCGGCCTCCGGCTCGATGCGGAAAGCTGCCGGTCTGCGGGGCGCGGTCATGCCAGATGGTCTCCGATCAGGAACTGCAAGGCGCGGTCGAGCCTGATATGCGGCAGCGACAGCGTGACGCCTTCAGCGGTGCGTTCGAGCTTTGGCGGGCGAAAGCGCACGAAACGGATCGCCGGATCGTCGCTGCTCTGCCGGTGGTCGGCTTCGGAAACGTCGAAAACCGCGTCAATTTTCTCCGGCAAGTCCCCGGGAAATATGGCGGTTTCGGCTTTACCATCAAAGGTTTCGCCGTTGATCTTCTCGCCCTTCAGCGGCGTGCCGATGATCACCGGCAGGGTTTCGCGGCCTTGCTTGACCGTGCCTTCGCGCGTCGCGCGCACCGCCGCCATGGCGACCACGTCGACATCGGCGCCGGTGAAATTTGCCCGCGCCACGGCGCGGTCGGCAAGCCGCCGCACGATTGCCTGCAGCCGGTCATGGCTTTCGTGATGCAAATGGTCGGCCTTGGTCGCGGCAACCAGAATGCGGTCGATGCGGCGTGAAAACAGGTCGGTGAGGAAATTGCCTCGGCCAGGACGGAAACAGGAGAGGATTTCGGTCACCGCGCGTTCCAGGTCGGCCATCGCGCCGGGGCCGGCGTTCAGCGCCTGCATGGCGTCGATCACCACGATCTGGCGGTCGAGGCGGGTGATGTGTTCGCGGAAGAACGGTTTCACCACATGCGTCTTGTAGGCCTCGTAGCGGCGCTCCATCATCGCTTGCAGCGAGCCGGACCGCGGCCGTTTCTCACCCTTGAGCAGCAAGGGCGCGAAGGTCAGCGCCGGCGATCCCTCGAGGTCGCCAGGCATCAGGAAACGGCCGGGCGGCAGGGTCGAAAGCGCCCGCTCGTCGAGCTTGCAGGCCTTGAGGTAGGCGGCAAAACTCTCGGCGAGGCGCCGCGCCGTCCTCTCGTCGGCGTCGGCATTGGGTTCGATCCTCGCCGACAGCGCCCGCCAGTCCTGCGACAGGTCGGCCCGCACCGGCAGCATCGCCATCTCGAACGCCTCGCGCGAAAAATCTGCGAAGGATTTGCCGAGCAGCGGCAGGTCGAGCAGCCATTCGCCGGGGTAGTCGACGATGTCGACCGACAATCGGCCGCTGGAAAACATCCGGTTCCAACCGGAGGCAGAGTCATATTCGATGGTGAGCCTGAGTTCCGAAATGGCGCGCGTCGAGTCCGGCCAGGTGCGGTCGTTGACCAGGGCGGAGATATGGTCCTCGTACTGAAAACGCGGCACGGCATCGTCCGGCTGTTCCTCGAGGAAGGCGCGCGCGATCCGTCCCGACTTCTGCGCCTCGAACAGCGGCAGGCGCCCGCCATGGATGAGATTGTGGACGAGAGCCGAGATGAACACCGTCTTGCCGGCCCGGGACAGGCCGGTGACGCCCAGCCGAAGCGACGGCGAAAAAAGCCCGCTCGCACGCCCCGACAGCGTATCCAGGGCAATTCTCGCTTCGTCGGTGAAAGTGGTCAGCGATGATGCCAAAATCTGTTCTCTCAGGCGTGCTCTTGCGCCCGATATAGGCTTTGCGGTTCAAGTTTGAAATGGCGCCCGGCCTCGGCCGGCTCGGCTCAGAGATCGACGGGCGTCAGGAAGGCTTCGAGGTAGCCCGCGCCTTGCGCAGCCTCCGTGAGGGTGCCGTCGAAGCGCACGACCGCAAGGCCGGAGGTCGGGAAACCATGGTTCATGATGGCCCGAGCAGCCTCGTCGCCGTCGCCCGAGACCGCCATGGCAAGGTCTTCCGTCATCGGATTGTGGCCGATGACCAGCAGCGAGCCGGGGCCGCCATTGCTGCGGATGATGGCGAGGTAGCCGGCGGCATCCTCGCTGTAGAGCGTGTCGAAGAACAGCACCCGGCCGGTATCGGTGTGGCCGGCGATGCCTTCCAGCGTCTGGCGCGCCCGCTTGGCGTTGGAGCAGAGCGTGATATCGGGGATGTAGTTGCGGGTACGCATCGCCGTCCCCATCATTTCGGCATCGGCAATGCCGGATGCGTCGAGCGGGCGATCGAAGTCGCGCACGCCGGGCAGGGCCCAGCCAGCCTTCGCATGCCTCAACAGATACAGTCTGCTCACCGGACCCCCAATGGTGTGCTGCCCACCAATGACACAACTGGATTAGCCACGAGAAAGGCCTGAGGCACAATGGGCGGCGACGCCCAAGCGCAGCGAATCATGTGCGAATACGCCCGCGCCCTTCCTATGGAAGGCTTTGCTGAGGATCGCCCGCGCGGCATTAACAATTGCGTGAAACGCGCGCGGATTACGCTTGTGCAGCCTTCTCTGCGCGAATATATAGGCGCCAAATTTGGGGTTGTTGGGTGAGTCGAATGAACGATATCGTTACAGCCAATTACGTACCCTCCGAAGACGAGCCGTTCATGAACGAACGGCAGAAATCCTACTTTCGCTTGAAGCTCGTCACCTGGAAGACCGACATACTGCGCGAAGCGCGCGAAACCCTCGAAATCCTGCAGCAGGAAAACGCCAACCATCCCGATCTCGCCGATCGTGCTTCCTCGGAAACCGACCGGGCCATCGAGCTTCGCGCCCGCGACCGCCAGCGCAAGCTCATTTCAAAGATCGATTCGGCGCTGCAGCGCATCGATGAAGGCACTTACGGCTATTGCGAGGAAACCGGCGAGCCGATAGCGCTGAAGCGACTCGACGCGCGTCCGATCGCGACCTTGTCGATCGAAGCGCAGGAGCGCCACGAACGCCGCGAGAAGGTCTATCGCGACGATTGAGCCGCTGCCGTCAGGCAGGACTGTTTCATCGAAATGGCCGGGTTTCCCGGCCATTTGTGTTTTTAGCGAAGGGTTTAATCGCACGAAGTTAAAGCGCGTCGCGCTGAACGGATTTGTGCGACGCGCTTTAAGCGGCGTTCCGATCGGGAATCGGCAAGATGACGGTTCGCCGGGCTTTATCGTTTCTGGCTGGCGAGTTCGCCGAGCAGCTTGGTCATCTCGTCGTCGAGAGACTGCGGTGCCTTCGCAGCCGGCTTGCTTGCCGGTTTGGGGTGCGAATCGTCGAGCGAGACCTCGAGCTCCCGCATCAGGGTATCGTCGATGGACTCATGCTTCGGTGGCGGGGCCTGCCGGGCAGTATTGGCGGCGGAGCCATAGGCCGGCAGCGGTGTCACATTGCTCGCCTGGTAGATTTGAGCCGGTTTCGGCGCCGGTGCGGCCTGGCGCGGCGGAACGGCGGCTGGAGCAGCCCTTACCGGTTGCGGCGGTGGCGCCTGCCTTGCGGGCGCGGTGGGAGCGGGTTGTGCTGCGCGCGGCCGCGGCGCCTGTTGCTGCTGGCCAACACCGCCATCGCCGGTCAATGCCGGACGGCGTGGCGCTGCAAGTCTGATATCGCGCTCGACGACAACGTCGGTTGGGCCGCCGATCAAAAGCAGGTGTTCGATGTCGTCGCGACGGATGAGCACCAGCCGGCGGTGGCTGTCGACCGCCGTGGCGTCCATGACCGCCAGCCGTGTCTTGCGGTTCCTGCCGCCGGCAACGAAGGTGCCGAAGGTCAGGTTGCGGACCAGCCTGATGATGATGAGCACGATGACCAGCAGGACAAGGGCAGCAAACGTCCACAGCAGCGCTGCGGCATATCCGGGACCCGCCACATTATCCAGCCACTGCATCGGTGCCCCCAATCGGCTTTTGAAGTGGAGGGACACTAGACCGTTGCGGCCAGCCACCGCAAGTTGCCTTCACGCTTCGTGAACAGCTTGAAAACACCGACGCGTCATTTTTATCCGACATTTGCCGCCAGGGCCTTTTCCGGATTAGGAGAATGTGATTCAACCGGCCGGGGGCGGTGTCGGACAACTCACGAGCAGGGGGCATATGGCCAGGGAAACGCGCGGCGATTTCTATCCGGTACCGATCGTCGATCAGAACACGCGGCCAGGCGCGGTTACCCGGCTCATCGTGTTCATCATCGTCCTGACCGGGGCCGCGATCGTTTTCGGCATTTTCCGCGAGCGTCTTGGCGATCCGTTCCTGCTCGGCATGCTGGGCGTGCTTGCCATGATCGGCGTCGGCTTCCTGTTCGCCACGGCCATCGGCTTCGTGCAGATCGCGCCGCGTTCGACCGGGGACGAACTGTCGAAGGCCTTCGTCGATTCGATGTCGCAGGGCCTGATCGTCACCGACACCAAGGGCCGCGTCGTCTACGCCAACCGGGCCTATGCCGAGATGACCGGTGCTGCGTCGGCCGCCGATCTGAAGACGGTCGAAGGCCTGCTTTCCGATGTCCCCGAAGCTTCGGTGACCATATACCGGCTGGCCTCGGGCTTGCGCGATGGCCAGGCCGGCGACGGTGAGTTCCGGCTAGCACAGTCGATCCGGCCGGGCGCCGAGCCCGGCGCGCGCTGGTACCGGGCGCGGGCCCGGACCTTCAGCGTTCCCGGTCAGCGCCTGCCGATGCTTGCCTGGCAGCTTGCCGATATCTCGCAGGAACGGGCCGAGCAGGAGCGTTTCTTCCTCGACTTGCAGAAGGCCATCGACCATCTCGACCATGCGCCGGCCGGTTTCTTCTCAGCCGACCAGGAAGGCCGTGTCACCTACATCAACGCCACGCTTGCCGAATGGCTGGGCATCGATCTGGCGAGCTTCACCCCTGGCGCCGTGACACTCCCGGAAATCGTCGCCGGCGACGGCATGGCGCTGGTGCGCTCGGTCAAGGCCGATCCCGGCACCACCCGCAACGCCGTCATCGATCTCGATCTTACGACGACGACCGGCGAGGCGCTGCCGGTGCGCTTCATGCATCGGGTCTCGGCCAGCCGCGAGGGGACCAACGGTCCCACCCGCACCATCGTGCTCAACCGCACGCAGGGCGAGGATGCATCGGCCGATCTTCGGGCTTCGGAGGTACGCTTCACTCGCTTCTTCAATTCGACGCCGATGGCCATTGCCGCCGTCGACAATGGCGGCCGCATCCTGCGCACCAATGCGCCGTTCCTGTCGCTGTTTTCCTCCGTCGTCGACGGCGACGCGGTCGACCGCCGCGTGCGGCTGGACACCGTGATCCACGAGCGCGACCGGCCGGCCTTTGCCGCCGCGTTCGAAAAGGCGCGGCTGAGGCAGGCCGACATCGAGCCGATCGACACGCTGCTGCCCGGCAATGAGGAGCGTCACATCCGCTTCTACGTCAACGCCGTCGCCGACGGCACCGGCGAGGGCGCCGAGGAATCGGCCATCGTCTATGCCGTCGAGACCACCGAGCAGAAGGCGCTCGAGGGCCAGATGGCGCAGAGCCAGAAGATGCAGGCAGTCGGACAGCTCGCCGGCGGCATCGCCCACGACTTCAACAATGTGCTGACCGCCATCATCATGGCGTCGGATCTTTTGCTGACCAATCACCGGCCGTCGGACCCGTCCTTCCCCGACATCATGAACATCAAGCAGAATGCCAACCGGGCGGCCTCGCTGGTGCGGCAGTTGCTCGCCTTCTCGCGCAAGCAGACATTGCGGCCGGAAGTGCTGAACCTGACCGACGTGCTTGCCGATCTCCGGATGCTGCTTGCCCGCCTGGTTGGCAACGAGATCAAGCTGAAGGTCGACCACGGCCGCGATTTGTGGCCGGTCAAGGTCGATATCGGCCAGTTCGAGCAGGTGGTGGTCAACCTGGCCGTCAACGCGCGCGACGCCATGCCGGCCGGCGGCGACCTCACCGTGCGCACCCGCAACGTCACCGCCGAACAATGCAAGAGCTTCTCCTACCGCGAGCTCACGCCTACCGACTATGTCGTGGTCGAGGTCGAGGATAGCGGCTCGGGCATTGCCCCGGACGTGCTGAAGAAGATTTTTGAGCCGTTCTTCACCACCAAGGAGGTTGGCAAAGGCACCGGCCTTGGCCTGTCGATGGTCTATGGCATCATCAAGCAGACGGGCGGCTTCATCTTCTGCGATTCCGAAGTCGGCAAGGGCTCGACCTTCCGCATCTTCCTGCCGCGCCATATCGTGGAGGCGAAGAAGCCCGGCGACGTCAGCGAGGCGCCGGCTGCGCCGGTGAAAGCCGCCGACAGCGCCAAGGACCTGTCGGGCTCGGCCACTGTGCTCCTCGTCGAGGACGAAGACGCCGTGCGCATGGGCGGCTCGCGGGCGCTGACCTCGCGCGGCTATACCGTCCATGAGGCCTCCTCGGGCGTCGAGGCGTTGGAAGTCTTCGAAGCGCTCGGCGGCAAAGTCGATATCGTCGTGTCCGACGTGGTGATGCCGGAAATGGACGGACCGACGCTGCTCGGCGAACTGCGCAAGCGCCAGCCCGACATCAAGTTCGTCTTCGTGTCCGGCTATGCCGAAGACGCTTTCGCCAGAAACCTGCCGCCGGACGCGCAATTCGGCTTCCTGCCGAAGCCGTTCTCCCTCAAGCAACTGGCCACCGTGGTCAAGGATGTATTGGAGTCCTAGGGCGCCCTAATTCAAAGCTTGCGCAATGACGTGACACTGCCATTATTGCAGGCGAAACGGGCGGCGGGTTTTGGGGAGCATGTCGTGACGCCGCACAACGAGGCTGCCAGGGGCGACTATGCCGCAACGGTGCTGTTGCCGGGCGATCCGCAACGCGCCGAGTGGATGGCAAAGACATTTCTTGAGGCGCCGCGCTGCGTCAACCGCCGCCGGGGCGTACTCGGCTTCACCGGTCTCTATCGCGGCCGTCCCATCAGCATCCAGGCCACCGGCATCGGTGTCCCGTCCTTCCTGGTCTATGCGCATGAACTCCTGGATGTTCACGGCGTAAAAACGCTGATCCGCACAGGCACCTGCGGCGGCCTGACACCCCGCGTGCCGCTGCGCTCCTTGGTGATCTCGCAGTCGGTGCGCGCCGAAAGCGACCAAAGCGGCCAGGTCTTCGGCCTCTACGATGCTGCCGCCGGGCCCGATCCCGGCCTGTTCGCCCACGCTTTGGCCTGCGCCGCCCAGCTCGGCATCGACCACCAGGCCGGGCTGACCATCTGCAGCGATGTCTTCTACCACCCTGGAGGGCGCGACCGCTTTGCCGAAGCGCAGGCGCTTGGCGCTCTCGCTGTCGATATGGAAACCAGCGCACTCTACCGAATCGCGGCGCATTTCGGCGCCCGCGCGCTGTCGCTGCTGACCGTCGTCGACAACATCGTGACCGGCGAACAGACTGCCTATTCCGAACGTCAGGCGCTGTTCACCGATATGGCGCGGCTCGGGCTCGACGTTGCGGCGGAAGGCTAGCTTCCTCAGGCCGCTTCGCGCTTCGGCGTCAACTCATCCATGTCTGGCCGGTGACCGCGCAGATAGAGCGCGCAGGTGGTACGCAGCATTGACGCGAAGTTGGGAATGGCGCCGTTGATCTCGATCGCCTCGTCATAGAGTTTTGAGATGAACTTCGGCGTCGTCAGGCCCTGGCTGTCGGCAATTTCGTCAAGCAGCGCCCAGAACGTTCCTTCAAGCTGGATACTCGTAGAGTGACCGTCGATGCGGATCGACCGGTTGATCTGTCGATAGCCTTCCGGATCCTGCCCGGCAAAAACCCTGCACATCCTTACCTCCCGATATTGTTGGTTTTGGGCGCAGCGTGTCGCGCCTTCAAGTTGTGGTTGTCCCTGCATGTTCGGCCTTGTGGGCCGAATCGGCAATCGGACTTTCGTCTTTAGGCGCAGGCATAGCAGCGATTGCAAATTTAGCCGTGGTAACCGGCTGCCACCACCTTTCGCGCGTGCCGCCCATAATCGCCTCCAACATGCAGCGGCGGAGACTGATTTGGCGAAGGCAATCCATTCCATGATCCGGGTTCTCCAAGAGGCCAGATCCGTCGATTTCTACAGAAACGCTTTCGGGCTCGACGTCGCCGACAGGCTGGATTTCGAGACATTCACGCTGATTTACCTTGCCAACGCCGAAACGGGGTTCGAGCTCGAACTCACCGTGAACAAGGGCCGCACCGAGCCTTATGGGCTAGGCGACGGTTACGGCCATCTGGCGGTCTCGGTGTCCGATCTCGACAGCGAACACGACCGGATCGGCGCGCTCGGCCTCAACCCCAAGAAGATCGTCGAATTCAACCGCGACGGATCGCTGATCGCCCGCTTTTTCTTCATCGAGGACCCCGACGGCTACAAGATCGAGGTTCTGCAGCGTGGAGGGCGCTTCCAGTAGGGGATTATCAGCCGCATTCAGCCGCGCGGCGCCAGCAACGGCGCTGTTCAAGGGCGCAAACAGCAAGCAGGGAGGAACAAATGGTCACGATCTATGACGCGAGGCTCTCACGTCGTGAACTTCTCAAAGGCGGCGGCATCGGCGCGTTGCTCGTCATTTCCGGCAGCGCCGTCATCAGCCCTGAAAATGCCTGGGGGCTCGAGACATCGGCGCTCAAGCCCGAAACCATGGCAACGCTGATCCAGATGGCGCGCGACATCTATCCGCACGATCAGGTGCCCGACAAATACTACGCCATCGCCGTAAAAGGGCATGATGAGCAGGCCGGCAAGGACGCTGCCTACAAGACGATGATCGAAGACGGCATCGCCAACCTCGACAAGAAGTCGGGCGAGGGCGGCTATCGCGGCCTCGGCTGGGAGGAGCAGCGCGTTGCCGTGCTGCAGCAGATCGAGGCGACGCCGTTCTTCCAGTCCATCCGCGGCGGCCTCGTCGTCAGCCTCTACAACCAGCAGGAGGTGTGGCCGATTTTCGGCTACGAGGGCGAATCCTACTCCAAGGGTGGCTACATCGCGCGCGGTTTCGACGACATAGAGTGGCTCTGAGCCCTTCCGTCGTTCTGAAACCCCGCAAACAGGAATTCATGGGAGGAAACCATGGCAGCTTCATTTGATCTCAACAACGACGGCGTGGTCGTGATCATCGGCTCCGGCGCCGGCGGCGGCACGCTCGGCAACGAACTCGCCCAGAAAGGCGTCGATGTCGTCATCCTCGAGGCCGGCGCGCGCCACGAATACGAGGATTTCATCAACGACGAGTGGGGTTCCTTCAGCCAGCTCGCCTGGACGGACAAGCGCACAACCTCAGGCGACTGGCGGGTGTCGAAGGATTTCCCCAATTTGCCGGCCTGGATCGTCAAATCGGTCGGCGGCTCGACCACGCACTGGGCCGGCGCCTCGCTGCGCTTCCAGCAGCATGAGTTCAGGACGCTCTCGACCTACGGCAAGCTGGAAGGCGCCAACCTGCTGGACTGGCCGGTCACATTGGCCGAGATGGAGCCGTACTACGCCAAGGCGGAAGCCAAGATGGGCGTCACCGGCACCAATGGCTGGCCGCGGCTGCCCGGCAACAACAATTTCAAGGTACTCAAGGCCGGCGCCGACAAGCTCGGCTATAAGGAATGTCATACCGGCAACATGGCAATCAATTCGGTCGAGCGCGACGACCGCAACTCCTGCCAACAGACCGGCTTCTGCTTCCAGGGCTGCAAATGGGGCGCCAAATGGTCGACGCTCTACACCGAGATTCCCAAGGGTGAGGCGACCGGCCATCTCGAGGTCCGGCCAAACGCCATGGCGATCAAGATCAACCATGACGCTAGCGGAAAAGTGACCGGCGTCGTCTATGCCGACAAGGACGGCAAGCTGCAGGAGCAGAAGGCCCGCATCGTTGCCGTCGCCGGCAACTCGATTGAAAGCCCGCGCCTGCTGCTGAACTCCGAGTCAGCGAAGTTTCCGCAAGGGCTTGCCAATTCGTCGGGGCAGGTCGGCAAGAACTACATGCGCCACACCACCGGTTCGGTCTACGCCATTTTCGACCAACCGGTGCGAATGTATCGCGGCACCACCATGGCCGGCATTATCCGCGACGAGGCGCGGCACGATCCCTCACGCGGCTTTGTCGGCGGCTATGAATTCGAGACGCTGTCGCTCGGCTTGCCCTTCATGGCCGCCTTCCTCAATCCCGGCGGCTGGGGCCGTTCCTTCACCACCGCGCTCGACCACTATGATCACATGGCTGGCCTGTGGATCGTCGGCGAGGACATGCCGCGCGCGGAAAACCGCGTCACGCTGCACAAGGACGAGAAGGACGCGCACGGCATGCCGATCGCCGACGTGCATTTCGATGATCATCACAACGACACGGCGATGCGCAATCATGCCTACAAGCAGGCCACAGCGCTTTACGATGCGGTCGGCGCGACGCGCTCCTTCCCGACGCCGCCCTATCCCTCAACCCACAATCTCGGCACCAACCGGATGAGCGAAAAGGCGGAAGACGGCGTCGTCAACAAGCACGGCCAGGCGCACGACATCAAGAACCTGTTCGTGTCGGACGGCAGCCAGTTCACGACCGGTGCGGCTGAAAATCCGACGCTGACGATCGTGTCGCTGGCTATCCGCCAGGCCGAATACATCGCTTCGCAAATGTCGGCCAAGACGATCTGAGCCGTCCTCCCGGATCGCTACGCGGAACGCGCATGGCGCGTTCCGCCTTTTTCACTAGGACTCACTATGCGCCGACCGGCTGTCCGTCCCTGCGGCGGATGGCGACGACGGAAGGTCGCGGCAACTGGCCGTCTTTGAAATCGGGCCATAGCGTCTGCACCTTGTCGAGCGTCTCGGCATCTTCCGCAGGGTGCTGCACCGACAGGAACAAAGTCGTGCCGTCCGGCGTGAAGCACGGGCCGGTCGCTTCGGCGCCGTGCGGGCAGGTGAACAGCAGCTTCGGCAGGCCGCGCGCCGCACCTTCGGTGTCGACGCCATAGACGCCGTCCGGCAGGTCGAAATCATTGGCGCCGTCCGTCGCCACCCACAGCCGCCCCGCCGGGTCGAAGGTGATGTTGTCGGGGCAGACGAACCAGCCATTGTCCGACGTATCCGGATGAAAAGTAGCGCCGACCTTGGCATCTTTCGGGTTGCCGCAGAGCACGAACAGGTCCCAGGCATAGTTTTCGGCCGTGTGGTCGGCGTCCGCGCCGCGGCCGCCAGGCGGGATCAGTTCGACAATATGGCCCCAGAGATTTTCCGGCCGCGTGTTGGCCGGATTGACCTTCGACTGGTCGCGCTTCTTGTTCTTGGTCATCACCGCATAGACGCGGCCGGTCACCGGATTGGTCTCGATGTCCTCTGGCCGGTCCATCGGCGTGGCGCCGAGCGCATCTGCCGCAAACCGCGTCTTCAACAGCACCTCGGCCTGGTCGGCAAAACCGTTCTCGGCGGTAAGCTTGCCCTGGCCGTGCACCAGCGGCAGCCACGTCATCGAGCCATCGGCATCGAAGCGGGCGACCGACAGAACGCCATCGTCGAGCAGATCGGCGCCGGAGCCCGGGTTGGCCTTGTCATAGGCCTTGGCCGAGACGAAGCGGTACATGTATTCGAAATAGTCGTCGTCACCCATATAGACGACAACGCGGCCGTCCTTGTTGAGGACCACGGTCGAGGCCTCATGCGACATGCGGCCAAGTGCCGTGCGCTTCACCGGCCTGGACTTAGGATCGTAAGGGTCGATCTCGACCACCCAGTCGAAGCGGTTGGCCTCGTTCGGTTCCTTGTCGAGGTTGAAGCGGTCATGGAAGCGGCCGCGGCCATAGATATCGGAGCCGTCGAAGCCGTAACGGTCCAGAAGCTCGGCGGTCGGCGCCTTCTTCGGGTCGCCGCCGAAAATGTCGGACACGCCTTCCTCGCAGGTCAGCACCGTGCCCCACGGGGTAACACCGCCGCTGCAATTATAGCTGGTGCCGAGCACTTTCGTGCCAGTCGCGTCGGCCGAGGTTTTCATCAGCGCATGGCCGGCAACCGGTCCGGAAACGGTCATTTCGGTGTTGGCGGTGATGCGGCGGTTGAGCGGGCTGTCCGCCACGGTTTCCCACGTGCCGTCCTTTACCTGCACCTCGAGGATCGAATGGCCCATCGCGGCCATGCCGAGATCGACCTGTTCCCTGGTCATCGTCTTGCCGGCATCGCCCTCGGTCATCCCCGGAAACATCACATTGGGCGAGATGTATTCGTTGTTGACGCAGAGCAGGCCATGATCGGAATTCACCGTGCCCTTGGGCAGCGGCATGAAGGCGATGTAGTCGCAATTGTAGCCGAAGCGCTTTTCCTGTTCCTCCGCCGCGACCTTGTTGCCGTCGAATTCGGCGAGGCCGGCTGCAAGCGGGTCGCCCCAGCGCGCGACGATGGTCGTCTCATAGCCTTCGGCGGCGGCATGGGTCTTGCCGTAGACCCGTTTGAGCTCGGGAAAGCCGAGCGTCGACTGCGCTGCGGCGGCATGCGTTTCGCCGGCAAACAAGGAGCCGACAAAGCTGCCGCCGGCAATCAGCGCGCCGGAGGCGAGGCTGCCTTTCAAAAGAGACCGGCGCGAGACGCGCTCGGCAATGATTTCGCGGATGACGGGGGAGGATGAAGACGGTGTATTGGCCATGGTGTCTGCCTCTCAGGGTGGATGTTACGGCGCACCGTTGCCCTAGTCTGCTTAGGCAACATTCACATGACATAAGAGGAAGGTTTTGCCGCAACTGGGCGCGGCACTACGCATCGCTCAGCCCTTGGTGCAGGTCGAGGCGGTGAAGGCGCCGTCGGGCTGCTTCAGAATGATGTCGAATGACGGGGCGGTCTCGCCGTCCAGTGTTGCCTGTGTCATGGAGACGGAGTTGCCACCGGTGGTATAGCCGCCCAGCGGCCCGAGCCAGGTGATCTCGCCATTGGCATTCATCTGATAGTTGTAGCCTTGCGTCGCGGTGCCGAATGTCACCGGACCACTATAGACATTGCCCTTGATGGTGATGTCGCCGAGGTTGAGGAAGGCGCCGAGCAGGTAGACCTCGCAATGATAGGTGCCGTCCGGAAGCTTGCCCTCGCTGAAATCGGCGCGCGCGGCGCCGCTCGTTGCCATCAGCAGCAGGATGCCGGAAATGCATGAGGTGCGAGATGTCATGACGTCACTCTTTTGAAGGGCGAGCTTGCCCTATTTTTGCGCGGTACCGCAACATTGTTAGCCCGGAACACACGGCCGGAGATCAAAAACTAGGCATTTGTCTCAATTGGGCAAAAATTAGGCAAAAGCCATGTGCGCTGCGCAAATTTGCCTCAATCAATTTTCGCCGGCTACCACTGTTTTCTCGAGACTAATATACCAACCGGCTGATAACGCTCGGCTATTCCATCTTCGTGAGCGGCGCCTTTGCGTTTGGCACGGCAGTTGCATTGCGTTATCGCGGTGCAATCAAACAGCTTGGGAGTCTTCGGTATGAGGGGTAATTTCTCCACAATAACAAAAATGTTTTCGGCCGGCGTGGTCGCCGCCGGCCTGTCGATGTCGTCTCCGGCCCAGGCCGCCGAAGACACGATCAAGGTCGGCATTCTGCATTCGCTGTCGGGGACCATGGCGATTTCGGAGACGACGCTGAAAGACGCCATGCTGATGCTCATCGAAGAGCAGAACGCCAAGGGCGGCCTGCTCGGCAAGAAGCTTGAGGCGGTCGTTGTCGATCCGGCCTCCAACTGGCCGCTCTTCGCCGAGAAGGCGCGTGAGCTGATCTCCAAGGACAAGGTCGCCGCCGTGTTCGGCTGCTGGACTTCGGTGTCGCGCAAATCGGTGCTGCCGGTGTTCTCGGAACTCGACAACATCCTGTTCTACCCCGTCCAGTATGAGGGCGAGGAAAGCGAGCGCAACGTGTTCTACACCGGCGCCGCCCCGAACCAGCAGGCGATTCCCGCTGTCGATTATCTCATGAGCGAAGACGGTGGCTCGGTGAAGCGCTGGGTGTTGGAAGGCACCGACTACGTCTATCCCCGCACCACCAACAAAATCCTCGAGGCCTATCTGAAGGCCAAGGGCGTCGCCGCCGAAGACATCATGGTCAACTACACGCCGTTCGGCTTCTCCGACTGGCAGACCGAAGTCTCCGCAATCAAGAAATTCGGCTCGGCCGGCAAGAAGACCGCCGTCGTCTCGACCGTCAATGGCGACGCCAACGTTCCGTTCTACAAGGAACTCGGCAACCAGGGCATCAAGGCCGAGGACATCCCGGTCATGGCCTTTTCGGTCGGTGAGGAAGAACTGGCCGGTCTCGATACCGCGCCGCTGGTCGGCCATCTCGCTGCCTGGAACTATTTCGAGAGCGTCGACACACCCGAAAACAAGAAGTTCATCGCCGACTGGCACAAGTTCATCAAGAATGACAAGCGCACCACCAACGACCCGATGGAAGCTCACTATATCGGCTTCAACATGTGGGTGAAGGCGGTCGAAAAGGCTGGCACCACCGATCCCGACAAGGTCATCGACGCCATGGTCGGCGTGTCCGTGCCGAACCTCACCGGCGGCTATTCGACCATGATGCCGAACCATCACATCACCAAGCCGGTGCTGATCGGCGAGATCCAGGCCGACGGCCAGTTCGAGACCGTGTCGCAGACGCCCGGCCTCGTGATGGGCGACGAATGGTCCGACTATCTGCCCGATTCCAAGGACCTGATTTCGGATTGGCGCGCGCCTCTGTCCTGCGGCAACTTCAACGTTGCCACCGGCAAATGCGGCGGCAAGGGCACGAACTGATCCCTCCCGGGACTGACCGATCGTGGACGCGTCCACGATCGGTACCGCCAAGCGTCCGGGCGCTTCAGCCCGCCCGGACGCGGAATTTCCCCACAGAAGAGTATCTGAACGGATGATCCTGTTGCGCACTCTCGGCCTCATGCTGGTGTTCCTGGTGGCAAGCCTATTGCCGTCGAACGCAGCCGAAGCCGATCTGCGCGCCATCGTCGCCAAATTCGCCACGGGCACGGGCTTTGCCACCACTGAGGCTGTTGTGCGCGAACTTGCCGCCACCGGCGATCCGCTGGTTGAACGGCCGCTTGCAGCCCTCGCCGAAGGCAATCTCTACATTCGTAAAGCCGATTCAGCCGTCTTCGTCGGCAGTGAGGCCGCCGACAGCGTCACGCTGCTCGACCCGCTGAGCGGCGAGAAAGCCGGCGACGCCGCCAAGGCCGACATCACCAAAATCAAGGTCAACAACACGCTGCGCCGTGTCATCCGAGATGCGCTGGGAACGCTGACGTTGCGCGCGAAAGATCCTTCTGTCCGCATCGCCGCCGCCGACACCATGTTCAAGACCCCCGATGCCGCCAATATCGAGCCGCTTGATGCAGCCATCGCCGCCGAGACCGACGCCAAGGTCAAGGCATTGTTCGAACAGGCGCGCGCGGCATCGGTGCTGGTCTCCGATAAGCCGGAGGCCGACAAGCTTGCCGCCATTGCCCTGATCGGCGCGCGCGGCGACCGCGACGCGGTCTCGCTGCTCACCGCGGTCGAGGCCAATGCGCAAGGCGCGGTCAAGGATGCCGCGACGGCGGCAATCGCCAGCATCAATTCGAGCCTGGCGCTGTGGGATGCCGGCCAGAACATATGGTACGGCATCTCGCTTGGCTCGGTGCTGCTGCTGGCCGCCATCGGCCTCGCCATCACCTTCGGCGTCATGGGCGTCATCAACATGGCGCATGGCGAGATGGTGATGCTCGGCGCCTACACCACCTTCGTCGTCCAGCAGGTGATCCGAACCTCATTCCCCGGCCTGTTCGACTGGTCGCTGGTGATCGCGCTGCCGCTCGCCTTCCTGGTTGCCGCTTCCGTCGGCCTGATCATCGAGCGCGGCGTCATCCGTTTCCTCTACGGCCGGCCGCTGGAAACGCTGCTCGCAACCTGGGGCGTCTCGCTTGTCCTGCAGCAGGCGGTGCGCTCGATCTTCGGACCGACCAACCAGGAGGTCGGCAACCCCTCCTGGATGTCGGGATCGTTCGATGTCGGCCAACTCGCCGTCACCTGGAACCGCCTCTGGATCCTGGTCTTCGCGCTCACCGTCTTCGGCGTGCTGCTCTTTGTTATGAAGCGCACGCCCTGGGGCCTGCAGATGCGCGCCGTCACCGCCAACCGCCGTATGGCCGCCTCGATGGGCATCAGGACGCCTTGGATCGATGCGCTGACCTTTGCGCTCGGCTCCGGCATTGCCGGCATTGCCGGCGTCGCGCTCAGCCAGATCGACAATGTCTCGCCCAATCTCGGCCGCGGCTACATCATCGACAGCTTCATGGTCGTGGTCTTCGGCGGCGTCGGCAATCTCTGGGGCACGCTGGTCGGCGCCTTCTCGCTCGGCATCGTCAACAAGGTTCTCGAACCCTATGCTGGCGCGGTGCTCGGCAAGATCGTCGTGCTGGTGCTGATCATCCTGTTCATCCAGAAGCGCCCGCGCGGCCTGTTCGCGCTCAAGGGCAGGGCGGTGGAAACATGATCACGGGACGCTTCTTCGCCGCGGGTGCCGACCGTCGCATCGCCATCACTATTTTCATCCTGCTGACGGCCGCCATTATCGTGCCGCTGCTCAACCTCGCAGTGTCGCCGCAAAGCGCGTTCTATATTCCGTCCTACATCGTCGCGTTGACGGGCAAGTACCTCTGCTATGCATTGCTTGCCTTGGCGCTCGATCTCGTCTGGGGCTATTGCGGCATCCTCTCGCTCGGCCATGGCGCCTTCTTCGCCCTCGGCGGCTATGCGATGGGCATGTACCTCATGCGCCAGATCGGCTCGCGCGGCGTTTACGGCAATCCGATCCTGCCCGATTTCATGGTGTTCCTGAACTACAAGGAATTGCCCTGGTTCTGGACCGGTTTCGACCACTTCTGGTTCGCCGCCATCATGGTGCTGGCGGTGCCCGGCCTGCTCGCCTTCGTCTTCGGCTGGTTCGCCTTCCGCAGCCGCGTCACCGGCGTCTATCTCTCCATCATCACCCAGGCGATGACCTACGCGCTGCTGCTCGCCTTCTTCCGCAACGACATGGGTTTCGGCGGTAACAACGGCTTGACCGATTTCAAGGATATTCTGGGCTTCAACGTGCAGGCCGACGCCACCCGCTCGGCCCTGTTTGCCGCCAGCGCCATCATACTCGCGCTCGCCGTCTTCATCACCTGGGCGATCGTCGGCTCCAAATACGGCAAGCTGCTGATGGCGGTGCGCGACGCCGAGAGCCGCACCCGCTTCCTCGGCTGGCGGGCGGAGAACGTGAAGCTGTTTGCCTTCACCGTCTCGGCTGTCATGGCCGGCATCGCCGGCGCGCTCTATGTGCCGCAGGTCGGTATCATCAATCCCGGCGAATTCGAGCCGTCCAATTCCATCGAAGTCGTGATCTGGGCAGCCGTCGGTGGGCGCGGCACCATTGTCGGCCCGATCGTCGGCGCGCTGCTGGTCAACGCCGGCAAATCCTGGTTCACCGGCCTGCTGCCGGAGTTCTGGCTGTTTGCGCTCGGCGGCCTGTTCGTCGCCGTAACCCTGTTCCTGCCCAAGGGCATCGTCGGCATGTGGGATTCCTGGCGCGGTAACGCTCGGGCGATGCGGGCTGCAGCGATTGCAGAGGAAGCGGGCACAGACCCTGATGCCGCGCCGCCATTGAAGATCGTGCGCAGCGCAGCAACAACGCCCGGTGCCTGGTCCGCGTCCGGGCCTGAACCGCAGCCGGCGGAATAGAGCGATGTCGAAGTCCAACACCATCCTCTATCTCGACGGCGTCTCGGTCTCCTTCGACGGTTTCCGCGCCATCAACAATCTGTCGCTGGTGCTCGACAAGGGCGAGATGCGCGCCATCATCGGTCCCAACGGCGCCGGCAAGACGACGATGATGGACATCGTCACCGGCAAGACCCGGCCCGACGAGGGCGAAGTGTTCTTCGACGGCCAGGTCGATCTGACCCGGCACGACGAGGCGGAGATCGCCATGATGGGCATCGGCCGCAAATTCCAGAAGCCGACCGTCTTCGAAAGCCACAGCGTCGAAGACAATCTGATGCTGGCGCTGAAGGGCCCGCGCTCGATCTTTCCGGCGCTGTTCCATCGCCGCTCGGCCGCCGAAGCCAGACAGATCGACGACATCCTCGGCATCATCCGGCTGGGCGACAAGCGCCACGATCTGGCAGCCAATCTCAGCCATGGCCAGAAACAGTGGCTGGAGATCGGCATGCTGCTGGCGCAGGACCCGAAGCTGCTTTTGGTTGACGAGCCGGTCGCAGGGATGACCGATGCCGAGACCGAGGAAACCGCGCGGCTGCTCAAGGACATAGCGCGCGACCATTCGGTCATCGTCGTCGAGCACGACATGCATTTCGTGCGCGAACTCGGCGTCAAGGTCACCTGCCTGCATGAGGGCTCGGTGCTGTCGGAAGGCTCGCTCGATTTCGTCTCGGCCGACGAGCGGGTCGTCGAAGTTTATCTCGGGAGATGAGCATGGTCTGGCGGGTGCAATTCCATCGCTTCGACTTTTCGTTCCTCCGCTTCTGGAGAAGGCGCTGACATGCTCGAAGTTTCCAACGCCACGCTCCATTACGGCGCTGCTCAGGCGTTGCGCGGTGTGTCGCTGACGGCGGGTGCCGGCAAGATCACCTGCGTGCTCGGCCGCAACGGCGTCGGCAAGACCAGTTTGATGAGATCGATCGTCGGCCACCACCGGCTGACGAGCGGAAGCGTTGCCTTCGAGGGGAAGGCGCTCGACCGGAGCGCGGCGTATGATCGCGCCCGGTCGGGCATCGCATTCGTACCGCAGGGCAGGGAGATCTTTCCGCTGCTGACGGTGCGCGAAAACCTGGAGTCCGGCTTTGCGCCGTTGAAGCGCGCCGACCGCAACGTGCCGGCGCATGTCTTCGAACTGTTTCCGGTGCTGAAGCAGATGCTGGGGCGGCGCGGCGGCGATCTCTCAGGCGGCCAGCAGCAGCAGCTCGCCATCGGCCGGGCGCTCGTCATGCGGCCGAAACTGCTGGTGCTCGACGAGCCGACCGAAGGCATCCAGCCCTCGATCATCAAGGACATCGGCCGCGCCATCCACTATTTGCGCGATCAGGCCGGCATTGCGGTGCTTCTGGTCGAGCAATATCTCGATTTCTGCCGCGAGCTCGCCGACGAGGTCAACATCATGGACCGCGGCCAGATCGTCCACACCGGCCCGGCCGAAGATCTCGACCGGGCGGACGTCAGGAAGTTTCTGACGGTTTAACGCAGGTCGACGGCTGCACGGATCGTACACGTCGAAGATTGGCTGAAATGCCCACAATCACTTCGTCATTCTAGGGCGGAGCCAAGGAGCGGAGCGACGCGCGCAGACCCTAGAATCCATGCCGCGACATCAGCCAAAGAGTGCCGCGATGCAGAACAAGATCGCTTCTGCGGCACATTGGCATTCCACATTCTGCACCGTTAATGACGCTTCTTCATCCCGGCATGGATCCCTGGGTCTTCGCTCCGCTTCGCGTCGCTACGCCCAAGGATGATGAAGTCGCGAAGGTCCGCACCCGTTGCGTCGGACTTTCGTCCGAGGCCGCCACACTCTGGCACGCCGAATACTGCATGCTAGTCTTTCCTAGGCCTCGGTGAGTCGGCCGCTTCCGTATCAGTCTGGTTCTGTAGCAGATCGAGGGAATATGCTGGCTCAGCCTGCAAGTTCCACGCAAGCAAGCCACCCTAGCTTCCCTCGCAGTTCCGATTGTCGGTCAATGCGTTCAGATAATCTTGCCAGGAGAATAGGGCTATGGAACGGTTCGTCGAGGACCACCAGAAACGACGGCTGACAGAGCGTGTCGACATCATTACCGCCATCAACATTCTGCGCTCGCAAGGCTACCAGCAGGATGAGCTGATCGGCGAAATCACCAAGGTTTTCTACGTCGACCTCGACACTTACAACGAGATCGTCATAGCGGCCTAAAAACGCCTCGCGCCTGAACGGCCTCATGCGACGCGCTTTAGGTTGTTGTTTTACGTGTGGTGAGGTTCAGGCCCGCTGAATATCAGCCAGCCTACCCGGCGCGCCGGAAGGCGAGCACGCGATTGCGGCCGCCGCGCTTGGCGCCGTAAAGCGCCCTGTCGGCGGCGCTGAGCACCTTGTCGAATTTGGTGCCGCCCTCGCTGCCGAAGGCGTAGCCGGCGCTGACCGTGCAGGAGAGCAGGCGGGTCTCGGTATCGATCCGGCGCATGGCAAAACTGGCCCGGATGCGCTCGGCTATGAATTCCACCTTTTCAGGCAAGGTGCGATCGAGCACCAATGCAAATTCCTCTCCGCCCATGCGCGCGGCGACATCGCCTGGCTGGAGATTGGCGGTCAAATCCTTGGCGAATAGTTTCAGCACCTCGTCGCCGGTGGCATGGCCGAACTCGTCATTTATGGCCTTGAAGCCGTCGAGATCGAACACGATCACGGCGGTGAAGGACCGGACCGGTGTTTTGCCGTGCAGGTCGAACAAAGCGCGCCGGTTGAGCAGTCCGGTCAGCGGATCGGTCAGCGCTTCGCGGCGATGATGCTGCGCCAGGCGTCCCTGGTTAAGCGCCAGCGAGAGCGCGCCGATGCCGGTCATGCAGGCGATGACGACGATGAGGCTGAAATCCTCGGCCCAGTTGCTCGGCGCATGGCCAAGCACCAGCCTGCCATCCCAGACAAGTGCACCGGAGCACAGCACGAAGGAAATTGCGGTGGCGGTGTAGAGCCCTGCAATGCCGAGGATCGGGGCCGGGAATTCCGTACGACCCTTCCAGTATTCATAGGCCGTCGCAAACAAAAGCAGCGCGGCGAAGGCATTCTCCAGCATGAAGCCCAGCCCGTCATAGCCAAGCGCCATCGGCGGCAAGGCGACTGCCAGCGAGACGCCGGCGCCGACAGCGATGCGCGGCAATGGCGAGCGGCCGGTCGTGAACTGATGGGCCGCGCCCAGCATGGTCGCGAAGCCGAGCAGCAGGAACGTGAAGCTGGCGAGGCCGAGCAGGCGTCCGGGCGCGTCGATATAGGCCTGGTAGGCGAAGACGTCGGCGACGATCAGAAGCACGCTGACCGCCCAGGTCAGCAGGAATTTTTCCGAGCGCGCGGTAAGCCAAATGCCGAACAGCGTCAGGCCGAGGCAAGCGGCGGAAAACCCGACAGCCAACAGAAGGGAACTGTAGTCGAGCGACATGCCCTCGTCCTTGCGCGCGGCGGCCGGCCTCTAGAAAGGACCCGCACCGGATTTATGCAGGATGGAGGTATCGATAAGGTTACGATGCGCATAAGCTATCACGCTTCGGTTCATCGTAGCAATTCTGGGTTGAAACCCTTTTCAAGGGAAAGCGCTGACCGCTTTCCCGGGAAAACCGTTCCACACTTTCCTGGAATTGCTCCTAATGCATGTCGCCCAGAAGTGTGCCGCGGTTCTGGGACAACGGCATGCATCAAGACAACGACTTAAATCGCGTCGTATGAATCCGTTTCAGCGCGACGCGCTTTAACCGATCAGCTCACCCGCTTCATCAGCGCCATGGCGCCGAACGGCGCGCGCACCTTGCCCTCGGTGATGAAGTAGACGAACACATCGCGCGGTTTCACCGGCGCGTCGAAAGTCGGATCGGCGCGCCGCAGATCGGCCGGCTGCTTGCCTTGCGCCCAGGTCTTCACCCGCGCTGCCCATTCGTCCAGGCCATTCGGCGTATAGCAATCCGGATTGTCGTCGCTGCCGGTCTGCAGCCGCGCATAGATAAAATCGCCGGTGATGTCGGCGAAACCAGGATATTTGGCATGGTCGGCATAGACGATTGCCGCCTTGTATTTGCGCGCCAGGCCCACAAATTCCGGCACGCTGAAACTGTCGTTGCGCACTTCCAGCGCATGGCGCAGCGCCACGCCATCCTGCTTTTCCGGCAGCAGCTTCAGGAAGGCCTCGAAATCGTCGGCGTCGAACTTTTTCGTCGGCGCGAACTGCCACAGGATCGGGCCCAGCTTGTCGCCCAGCGCGGCAATGCCGGAGCCGAGGAAGCGCGTCATGGACTCGCCGGCTTCGCCAAGCACGCGGCGGTTGGTGACGAAGCGATTGCCCTTCAGCGAATAGACGAAACCGTCCGGCGCCTCGCCCGCCCATTTGACGAAGGTCGGCTCCTTGAAGGAGGAATAGTAGGTGCCGTTGACCTCGATGCTCGGTACCTGGCGGGTGGCGTAACTCAGCTGTTTGGCCTTGGAAAGCTTGTCCGGGTAGAAGGACGTATCCCAGGGTTCGAAAGTCCAGCCGCCCATCCCGGCGCGGATTGTTCCTTGGCTGATCATCGTCTTCCTCCCAGTTCTAAAAATGCGGTCAGGCTATTTTTCCAACCGGTTTGATCATGTCGACCACGGTCCATCCGGGACGGTGGGGATTGGCTCGGCGGCCCGTTTCGTGGAAGCCATAGGCCGTATAGATCTCGATGTTCCGCTCCATGCGCGAATTGGTGTAGAGCCGCACCTCCGGCACACCCCATAGCCGCGCCTGTTCCTGGGCGAAGTCGAGCAGCGCGGTGCCGAGTTTCCTGCCCTGGAAAGCGGGGGAGACCGCGACGCTGAAGATCATCGCATGATCGGGATGGCGCTCAATAACGATCAGCCCGGCGAGTTCCGCGCCGCTCGCCAAGAGCCAGACCTCGCCACGCTCGATGCGTGGCGCATAGTCCTCGGTGACTGGGAGCGGCGGCGCGCCTAACAGGGGCGTGTAGTGCTCATAGGCGGTCTGCGTCAGCGAGACGACTGCGTCGAGATCACCGGCAAGCGCCTGTCGGACTGTCATTCAAAGCTCTCCAGGCGCCCGACCGGTCTGTCAGTTACTCCGCCGCTTCGCGCTTGCCTCCGGGCCGCCGCTCCAAAAGCTCCTTCAGGAACTGGCCGGTGTAGCTGCGCTTTTCGCGCACGATGGCTTCCGGTGTGCCCTGTGCCACCAGTTCGCCACCGCCATCGCCGCCTTCGGGGCCGAGGTCGAGCACCCAGTCGGCGGTCTTGATGACTTCGAGATTGTGCTCGATGACCACCACCGTGTTGCCCTGGTCGACCAGTTCGTGCAGCACTTCCAGCAACTTGGCGACGTCGTGGAAGTGCAGGCCGGTGGTCGGCTCGTCGAGGATGTAGAGCGTCTTGCCGGTCGCCTTGCGCGACAATTCCTTGGCGAGCTTGATGCGCTGCGCCTCGCCGCCCGACAGCGTCGTCGCCTGCTGGCCGATATGGATGTAGCCGAGGCCGACCTGCTTCAGCGTATCAAGCTTGTCGCGCACCCCGGGCACGGCGGCAAAGAAATCGACGCCTTCCTCGACCGTCATGTCCAGGACGTCGGCGATCGACTTGCCCTTGAACAGGACGTCGAGCGTCTCGCGGTTGTAGCGCTTGCCGTGGCAGACGTCGCACGTGACGTAGACGTCGGGCAGGAAGTGCATCTCGATCTTGATGACGCCGTCGCCCTGGCAGGCCTCGCAGCGGCCGCCCTTCACGTTGAAGGAGAAGCGGCCCGGCTGATAGCCGCGGGCCTTGGCCTCGGGCAACCCGGCAAACCAGTCGCGGATCGGTGTGAAGGCGCCGGTGTAGGTGGCCGGGTTCGAACGCGGTGTGCGGCCGATCGGCGACTGGTCGATGTCGATGACCTTGTCGAGGAATTCGAGGCCCTCGATGCGGTCGTGATCGGCCGGATGCTCGCGCGAGCCCATGATGCGGCGCGACGCCGCCTTGAACAGCGTCTCGATCAGGAAGGTCGATTTGCCGCCGCCAGACACGCCGGTGATGGCGGTGAAGGTGCCGAGCGGGATTTCGGCAGTGACGTTCTTGAGGTTGTTGCCGCGCGCGCCGACGATCTTCAGCCGGCGGTTTTTCTTGGCCTCGCGCCTGACACCGGGCGTGGCGACTTCGAGCGCGCCCGACAGATATTTGCCGGTGATCGAATTAGGATTGGCCATCACCTGCTGCGGCGTGCCCTGGGCGATGATCTCGCCGCCATGGATGCCGGCGGCCGGGCCCATGTCGACGACATAGTCGGCATGCAGGATGGCGTCCTCGTCATGTTCGACAACGATCACCGTGTTGCCGATGTCGCGCAAATGCTTCAGCGTGTCGAGCAGGCGCGCATTGTCGCGTTGGTGCAGGCCGATCGACGGCTCGTCCAGCACATAGAGCACGCCGGTGAGGCCGGAGCCGATCTGCGACGCCAGACGAATGCGCTGGCTCTCGCCGCCCGACAGCGTGCCGGAATTGCGCGACAGCGTCAGATAGTCGAGGCCGACATCGTTGAGGAAGCGTAGCCGGTCGCGGATCTCCTTGAGCACCCTGACAGCAATCTCGTTCTGCTTGTCATTGAGCTGCGCCGGCAGATCGGTGAACCATTTGTCGGCGTTGCGGATCGACTGCTCGGTGACCTCGCCAATGTGTTTTCCGGCGATTTTGACCGCCAGCGCTTCCGGCTTCAGCCGGTAACCCTTGCAGACCGGGCAGGGCGTCGCCGACATGAAGCGCTCGATCTCCTCGCGCATCCAGGCGGATTCGGTTTCCTTCCAGCGCCGTTCGAGATTGGGAATGACGCCCTCGAACGTCTTGGTCGTCTTGTAGGAGCGCAGGCCGTCATCATACTGGAAGGTGACCTCGCGCTCACCGGTGCCGCGCAGGACGGCATCCTTTGCCTCTTCGGTCAGGTCTTTGAACTTGTCGCCGAGCTTGAAGCCGTATGCCTTGCCCAGCGCTTCCAGCGTCTGCGCATAATACGGCGAGGTCGATTTCGCCCACGGGCTGACGGCGCCGTCGCGCAGCGAGACGTTTTCGTCCGGCACGATCAGGCTGGCGTCGATGGCGCGCTGATTGCCGAGGCCGTCGCAGGTCGGGCAGGCGCCGAACGGGTTGTTGAACGAGAACAGCCTGGGCTCGATCTCCGGAATGGTGAAGCCGGAAACCGGGCAGGCGAATTTTTCCGAGAACAGGATGCGCTCATGCGTCTCGTTCTTCGATTTGTTGACCGAGTCCTCGCCGGTCTGGCTGGCGTCGAGCGGCCGGTCGGCGAACTCGGCCACCGCCAGCCCTTCGGCGAGCTTCAGCGCCGTTTCGATGGAATCGGCAAGCCGTGTCGCCAGGTCGCCGCGCACGACGATGCGGTCGACGACGACGTCAATGTCGTGCTTGTACTTCTTGTCCAGCGCCGGCACATCGGCGATCTCATAGAAGACGCCGTCGACCTTGACGCGCTGAAAGCCCTTCTTCTGCAGCTCCAGCAGTTCCTTGCGATATTCGCCCTTGCGGCCGCGCACGATCGGCGCCAGCAGGAAAAGGCGCGTGCCTTCCTCGACCGCCAGCACCCGGTCGACCATCTGGCTGACCGTCTGGCTTTCGATCGGCAGGCCGGTCGCCGGCGAATAGGGGATGCCGACGCGCGCGAACAGCAAGCGCATGTAGTCGTAGATCTCGGTGACGGTGCCGACCGTCGAACGCGGGTTCTTCGACGTGGTCTTCTGCTCGATCGAGATGGCCGGCGACAGGCCGTCGATCTGGTCGACATCCGGCTTCTGCATCATTTCGAGGAACTGGCGCGCATAAGCCGACAGGCTCTCGACGTAACGGCGCTGGCCCTCGGCATAGATGGTGTCGAAAGCAAGCGACGATTTGCCGGAGCCCGACAGGCCGGTCATGACGATCAGGCTGTCACGCGGCAGGTCGAGATCGACATTCTTTAGGTTGTGTTCGCGTGCCCCGCGAATGGAAAGGTATTTATGGTCGGCCATCGCCGGTCGCCGCCTCAGGTCTGGTGTCAGTGGGATCGGCGGGTTTTCCCGGCCATTCCCTATGTAGGTATTTTTGCCGCCACGTCGAGAGACGCCACACTTCTCGACCAAAGCCGTTTAACCGTCTTTCGCGCGAACGGGCAAGCGGAAAGAACAAAGACCGAACACGCTCCTGACAAAGCTGTGCAGAAACTGACAAGGGTGTTTCAGAAACTGACCCTGACGTAAGCTCCCGGCGATCACATTTTCCGTAACCGGCTATTCAAGGTTGACGCCGTCGAATCAGGGGCGCACTCTGCCGGAGTCAACGGAGCCGGCCGTCTTTGATGGCCTCGCCGCCCATAGCGGCCTGCGAGACGCCGCTGGTTTTTGCGATTTGTGCTTCGGATTGACACCAGTCGCAACGGACATAGGAGCGGAGCATGACGCCACCGGATAGTCCCTTGAGGCTCCACCTGCTAGTGGAGCCGCGGCGGGCATAAGTGCCAGGTAGTTTCAAGGCATTGGAGTGTATGCGTCCAAACGAACGCATCGCGTCAGTCCAACAAACCACCAGACAAACCGTGACCTGCCGAATCCCACAAAAATCAGAGACGGCTAGTCGGATCGTCGGTTGAATGCCGCGAAGCATCCGAAATCAAAGTCGGTATAACACTACCGGCAGTTTGGATTTGGAATCCAAAAAAAGCCCCGACCGTTAGCGGACGCAACGGCGGGGCTGTTCTTTTGCGAGGAAGTCGTCGGCGCAGGCTTTCTCTCCCGTATAGTAGCTGGGAAAAGGGGCTACCGGCGCGGCGGCTTGATCCCACCCGTGCCGACATCGACAGTGATGCTGCCGGAAATCCTGACATCGGTGTCGCCGATCTTGAACGTGCCGTTCTCGCCGGCAGACAGCGCGTCGTCCGGCTCCGGCTGCGGCGCGGGCTTGGCGATGCGGTAGTCGCCGGTCACGCCGGGCAGGGCGCCTTTCCGCGACGTGCTGGTGCTGCCCCCGGCAAAGGCCATGCTCGATGTCGCCGCCGTGATGGCAATGGCTATGGTCAGTCTGTTCAGGTGGTAGCGCATGGCAAGACTATAGTGCCGCGCTCAAGGCGAGGCCAGACCAGCGGCGTTGAAATTGAGGGAACACCGGCCTGCATTCAATCCGCCGATCAGGCCGCTGCCTGCTTGCGGGTGTCGAAGACGTGGTCGACGAGGCCCCAGTCCTTGGCCTCCTTCGCGGTCATGAAGAAATCGCGGTCGAGCGTGCGTTCGACCTCTTCGTGGGTGCGGCCGCAATGGTGAGCGTAGAGGTCGGCCATGTGCCGCTTGGTGCGCAAAATGCCTTCGGCGTGACGCTGGATGTCGGAGGCCTGGCCCTGGAAGCCGCCCAAAGGCTGATGCAGCACGATGCTGGCATTGGGCAGCGCGATGCGCCGCCCCGGCGTTCCCGCCATCAGCAGGAAGGAGGCCATCGACGCGGCAAAGCCCATGCACACGGTCGACACCGGGCAGCTGACATATTGCATCGTGTCGTAGATGGCGAAACCGCTGGTCACCACGCCGCCCGGCGAGTTGATGTAGAGCGAGATCTCCTTGTCGGGATTGTCCGATTCCAGCGACAGGAGCTGGGCGCAGACCAGCGCCGACATGCCGTCATTGATCTCGCCATTGACGAAGATGATGCGCTCGCGCAGCAGCCGCGAGAAAATGTCGAAGGCGCGTTCGCCGCGGCTCGATTGCTCGATCACCATCGGCACCAGATTGGCAAAGCCGCTCATCTCATTGTCTCCGTTTTGATTTTTCCGGTTTAGGCGGCGCGCAGCAACAGGCGTGGCGCGTTGGCGGCGACAGGCCGCTTGGGCTTGTATGCGCGCAGCCAGAGCCGGCAGCCGGCGCCGGCCATCGCGACCGCAGGCGTCAGGACAAACCCGTCATGGACGATGCGCAGATGCGTGCCGCCGGAAACGGTGCGGGCGAGTGTGAAGGTGACGATGCTCCCCAGCTCCTCGCGGTCGGCGTCGCCGGAACGCTCGCGCCAGGAATAGCGCAGCAGGCGCCCCGGTTCGGCATCGAGCACTTCGCACTCGATCGGCTTCTCAGGCCCGGCAAAGGCAAAGCGGCTGCCGGTTTCCGGATTGATGTCGTTCGGCATCATCCATTCCGCCAAGAGGTCCGGCACGGTCAGTGCCCGCCACACTTTTTCCGGTGCGTCCGGCAGATCGCATTCGAAGGCGAGGGCATCTTTGGCGGTCTGCGTCTGCTTTTCGTCGGTCATTGGTCCATGTCCTTCAAAACGACCTTCAGTCTTTCGATGCGCTC
Organism: Mesorhizobium sp. M1078; assembly: GCF_040318615.1. Taxonomy (NCBI): domain Bacteria; kingdom Pseudomonadati; phylum Pseudomonadota; class Alphaproteobacteria; order Hyphomicrobiales; family Phyllobacteriaceae; genus Mesorhizobium; species Mesorhizobium sp. M1078. The sequence goes on along the minus strand of NZ_JAMYMP010000006.1, from coordinate 90,372 downwards.
CGGCCAGAATGCGCGGTAGCGTTCGATCCAGCCGAGCAGCGGCTCGAGCCCTTGCGGATCGGCGCGATAGTAGGCGTTGCGGCCGGCGCGTCTTTCGCTGACCAGGCCTGCGCCGCGCAGCACGGCAAGGTGCTGCGACACCGCCGGCTGCGACACGCTCATGCCGGTGCGCAACTCCGACACGCTCATCTCGCCGGAAGTCAGCCGCTCGTAGACGGCGCGTCGCGTCGGGTCGGCCAGGGCGCGAAAAATCTCTGCTTCGATCATGGCAAAGCATAAGTCGATACTTATCGATTTGGCAAGGGGTGTTTTGAATGCTGCGTATTGATTGGATCCTGCCGGGCCTCTAAGCCGTGGGGAACAAGATGGGCCGATCATCGCGAGGCAGGAGTAGTATTTATGAATTCCAACGTCGATCTTTCGTCCGCCGAGAACCTCAACGAGGCTCTGAGGCTCTATCGCCGCCTCGTACTCGGTATAGGAGCGATCACCGTCATCGGTTTCGTGGCCGTGATCTTGTTGGCCAAGCTGGGTACGGCGCTATCGCCGCCATACGGGATTTACATCTTCGGCGAAGGATTGGGGACCTGGGGCCTGATCGCGGTGGTAGCGGCGCTCGTCGCTCAGGTGTGGTGGCACGGGCGCGCGATCGGGAAATTGCTGAATGACCCGGCTCTGAAATCTGAACCTGCAGTCGGGCTGATGTCGGCGCCAACCGTGATCGCACAGCGCGCCCATGGCATGGGCATGGAGTGGAGCGGCTTTTTCGGTCCGTTGCGGCCAGCTAAAAAACGGCGCTGACGACACCGCTTCTCGCCCCTGCGTGTCAGCTAAATCCACGCGCCCGCGTCGGCGATTGCTGCCATTCCTTGACAATCCGTGGTTAACAGTATAGGAACGAAAAGGGAACAAAAACCTTGTGGGAAAAGCCAGCCGCGGCAAGCCAGGATTGTGCGCGGCCTGTAAGGTGAACGACTTGAAATTTGTTTCGGATGAGCACGGAGAAGTGTCATGGCGGGTAGCGTCAACAAGGTCATTCTGGTCGGTAACCTCGGCGCGGACCCTGAAATCCGCCGCCTGAATTCCGGTGATCCGGTCGTCAACATCCGCATCGCCACGTCGGAAAGCTGGCGCGACAAGAACTCCGGCGAGCGCAAGGAAAAGACCGAATGGCACAACGTGGTCATTTTCAATGACCAGATCGCCAAGGTCGCCGAGCAGTACCTGAAGAAGGGCATGAAGGTTTACGTCGAAGGCCAGCTGCAGACACGCAAATGGCAAGACCAGACCGGCGCCGACAAGTACACGACCGAAGTCGTGCTGCAGAAATTCCGCGGCGAGCTGCAGATGCTCGATTCTCGCGGCGAGGGCGGCGGTCAGGTCGGCAACTATGCCGGCGGCGGCGGCGCGAGCCGTGGCTCGGATTTCGGCCAGTCTGGCCCCAATGAGAGCTTCAACCGCGGCGGCAATAGCGGTGGCGGCGGTTCCAAGGGCGGCGGTGGCGGCGGCTCGTCGCGCGAACTGGACGACGAAATCCCGTTCTGAGCTGACGATAGTCAGCGATATCTGAGGAGAGGGTGCGATGTCGCTCGGACCGCTTCTATCGGCGCGCCCTCCCATTCCATGGCACGCCTTCGCGGCCCTTGCCGCGCTGGCCGTTGGAGCTACGCAACTGGCGCTGCCGAAAGGCACGACGCGTCATCGTGTCGTCGGCTATGCCTGGGCGGCGCTGATGATGGTCGTCGCCATCTCCAGTTTCTGGATCCAGCAGATACGCCTCGTCGGTCCGTTCAGCCCGATCCATCTCTTGTCGATTTTAGTGTTGATCGCCGTGCCGCTTGCGGTCTGGCACGCGCATATGCATCGGGTCGCCACACATCGCAGGGTCATGATATCGCTGTATGTTTTCGCCCTGATCGGCGCCGGCGTGTTCACGCTGCTGCCGGGGCGGATCATGCACACGGTCGTCTTCGGCCAGTGACGCTTTCTGAAGGAAGATTGCCGTGAAAGCACGGATCAAATGGGTCGAGGAGCGCACCTTCGTCGGCGAGTCCGGCAGCGGCCACAAGGTTGTGCTGGGAACCGCCTCCGGGCCGGAAGGCAAGACGCCGGGTCCGAGCCCGATGGAACTGGTGCTGATCGACACCGGCGGCTGCTCGGCCTATGATGTCGTCCACATCCTCGAAAAAGGCCGCGAGGCGATCGAGGACTGTGTTGTCGAACTCGACGCCGACCGAGCCGAAACCGACCCGAAAGTCTTCACCCGCATCCACATGCATTTCATCGTCACGGGCCACGCGCTGTCGCTCGACAAGGTCCAGCGCGCCATCAACCTGTCGATCGAGAAATACTGCTCGGCCTCGGCCATGCTGGCCAAGACGGCTGTCATCACCCACGATTTCGAGGTCGTCGATACGGCGGTGGAGCAGGGAGCAGGGAGCAGGGAGCAGGGAGCAGGGAGCAGGGAGCAGGGAGCAGGGGCTGCCGTTCACCCCGCCATAAGCGCCTTGATGCCATCCGCGACGAACTGAACCGCAAGCGCGGCCAGAATGACGCCGAGCAGGCGGGTGAGGATCGAGCGGCCGGTCTGGCCGAGGATGCGGTCGATGCGCTCCGACAGCACGAACACCAGATAGGTGATGGCAAGGCAGACGAAGATGATGCCGACCAGCGCCGCTTGTGCTGCAAAACCCTGAAAAGAGCCCGACAGTAGCACAGTCGCCGAAATCGCACCGGGGCCGGCGATCAGCGGGATCGCCAGCGGGAAGGCCGCGATGTTGTGGATCATGTCCTTGGTGATGGCGACGTCGCCGATCTTCTCCTTGCGATCTTGGCGGCGCTCGAACACCATTTCGAAAGCGATGAAGAACAGCAAAAACCCGCCGGCGACGCGGAAAGCCGGCAGCGTGATGCCGAACACCGACAGGATGGACGCCCCCGCCACCGCAAACAGCGCCATCACCAGGAAGCCGATGATCGAGGCGCGCACCGAAACCTGCTGACGTTCCTCGCGGTTCATGCCGCGTGTCACCGCGAGGAAGAGCGGCGCGAGACCTGGCGGGTCGATGGTCACCAGAATGGTGACGAAGGCGTTGAACAGGCTGTCGAAACTCGGCATCGCTGACCCCTCCCGCCGGGCCGGACCCCTGCGCCACCATAGTGGTAGAGCAAAGCCCGACCGGTGGGAACCGTCTGACATGGCGATACCGGAGACGGCGTCAGTGTTAGGCGGCAGCGTTGCAATAGGCCTCCAGGCGATAGCCGTCGGCATCGACGACGAAGGCAGCGTAATAGTTCTCGCCATATTCGGCGCGCAGGCCCGGCGCGCCATTGTCGCTGCCGCCTGCACGCAAGGCGGCGGCATGGAAGGCAACGACACTCTGCCTAGTCGGCGCGGTAAAGCAGAAATGCAGACCGGACTTCTCGTCCGATGACACTGGCCGCTCCGCGTCGTTCACCCACAGCGCCACGGTTTGCGCACCATAACCCAGTGACCCTGGCGACTGGCTGAGGCAGGAATAACCGAGCGGCTTTAGCGCGGCATCGTAGAAGGGCTTCGAAAAATTGGTGTCGCGGACGTCGATCGAGACATGGTCAAGCATGTTTTTTCACCTTTTTTGCAATATGTTGCGTCATCAGTTCCTGGGCGACGCGGCGCGCCAGGAACTCGACTTCGAGACGCCATGTCTTGCCATCGTCGTGCGAACGCTCGCCGAGCCAGCGGAAGCTGTCCTTGGTGATGCGCGAAAAGCTCCAGCGGACCGAGGAACCAGTGCCGTCGGCGCCGACCTGCACAATTGTGTCGCCTTCGGCGCGACCAAGCTGGCGGCTGTAGTATTGGTTTCGCGGGTCGCTCCAGAAGATGTGCCAGGCATCCGAGCCGGGATCATAGGCCCGCAGCGTTGTGCCATAGAAAGTCCATTTGCCGAGCGAGGGCGAGGGGCCGGCATCCCGCGCGGGCAGGATCCATACATCCTGGATCGCCCTGCCTTCCAGGACCCAGCCGAAATGCACCTCGCCGCGTCCGGTGAGAACCGTGCCGTCCTCGAGATGGCGCGTGGCATCGAATGTCCAGGCGCCGACGAAGCGGCCGTAGAGATCCAGCTTTTCAGCCAGGCCGGGATTGGGGCCGTCGCTGTGGAGCGCTTCGGCAAAGGAGGATGTACCGATCATACTTGCTGCCTTCGTTATGTCAGGAGGCTGCAAGCGATAGGCCCCGACCGGCTGTCGCGCTTGGGAAAAATTGCTATCTTTCAAGCCATGACGACGAGCGAACAAAACCTGGCATCGGGGCAGGGTTGGTATGTCTGTGACGTGCTGTGCACGGCCGGCGCCGGCGACCGCCCGTTCGAGGAGGCGCACGACACCTTCTGCGTTGCCGCTGTCACCAGCGGCACCTTCCGCTACCGCACCAGGCAAGGCGCCGCCATGCTGGCGCCGGGCGCGATCCTGCTCGGCAATGTCGGCGCCTGCTATGAATGCGGGCATGAGCATGGCGCCGGCGACCGTTGCCTGTCCTTCCACTTCGCTCCGGCCTATCTCGACCGCATCGCCAGCGACGTGCCCGGCGCGAGCAAGCTCGCCTTCGGCGTGCCGCATATGCCGCCTTTGCCGGCGCTGGCATCGCTGCTGGCAGAGGCGGAAGCGGCGCGCGAGATGGTCGACATCGACGCCTTTGAAGAGCTTGGCCTGCGAATTGCCGGCGCAGCACTAGCAGTTGCCGGCGCAGCACTGCCCGTCGCCAGCGATGCGGTGCCTGGCGTTCGACCGCCGAGCCGCCGCGACCAGAAACGGGTTGCCGAGGCGGTGCGGCAGATCGAGCTCAATGCCGACAGGCCGGTCTCGCTTTCCGAGCTTGCCTGCGCGACGGCGACCAGCCCGTATCATTTCCTGCGCACTTTCCGGCAGGTCGCCGGCATGACGCCCTATCAGTTTCTGCTGAGAACCCGGCTGCACCGCGCGGCGGTGCGGCTACGCATGTCAGGCGATGCCATCTCGGCAATCGCCTTCGAGGCCGGTTTCAACGATTTGTCGACGTTCAACCGCCGTTTCCGGCGCGTCATGGGTGAGACGCCTGGCCACTATCGCGCCCGGCGGGTGGCTACCCGCTGACGCGTCTGTCTGCCTCCAGATAAGCTCTTGGCTTGGAAAACTGTCCTTCGCAGGCTTTTGCCCCTGCCGGCGGCGAATGCGTATGGCCAAATCGTCGCAATCAGAGGTATCCATTTGAATTTGCCACTGAAATCCTCATTGGAAAAGCACCACGAATATTGGAGTTTCGGCCGTGCTTCCTATATAAGCGGTCAGTGATTCCTGATTAGATTGTGATCCGATTTGACCGACCAAAAACCCCCGCGCGGCGCCGACGGCGGCCCCACCGGCATCGAGCCCATCTCCATCATCGAGGAGATGCAGAGCTCGTACCTCTCTTACGCCATGAGCGTCATCGTCAGCCGTGCGCTGCCCGATGTGCGCGACGGCCTGAAGCCGGTGCACCGCCGCATTCTCTATGCGGCGCATGAGAGCGGCTATCACTGGAACCGCAAATATGTGAAGTCGGCCCGCCCGGTCGCCGACGTGATGGGTAAATACCATCCGCATGGCGACGCCTCGATCTACGACGCCTTGGTGCGCATGGCGCAGGACTGGTCGCTGCGCGTTCCGCTGATCGACGGGCAGGGTAATTTCGGCTCCATCGACGGCGATCCGCCGGCGGCGATGCGCTACACCGAATCGCGGCTGACCAAGGTCGCGCATGAACTCTTGGAGGACATCGACAAGGAAACCGTCGATTTCCAGGAGACTTATGACGCATCCGACACCGAACCGAAGGTGCTGCCGGCCCGCTTCCCCAATCTTCTGGTCAACGGTTCCGGCGGCATCGCCGTCGGCATGGCCACCAACATCCCGCCGCACAATCTGGCCGAGATCTGCAACGGCGCCATCGCCATCATCGACAATCCGGCGATCGATTTGCCGGCGCTGATGGAGATCATTCCGGGTCCCGATTTCCCGACCGGCGGCATCGTGCTCGGCCGTTCCGGCATCTACAGCGCCTATGCGACTGGCCGTGGCTCCATCGTCATGCGCGGCAAGGTCAATGTCGAACAGCGCGGAAACGACCGTGAATCGATCATCATCACGGAAGTCCCGTACCAGGTGAACAAGGCCTCGATGATCGAGAAAATGGCCGAGCTGGTGCGCGACAAGCGCATCGAAGGCATTTCCGACATTCGCGACGAAAGCGACCGCCAGGGCTACCGCGTCGTCATCGAGCTGAAGCGCGACGCTGTCGCCGACGTCATTCTCAACCAGCTTTACCGCTTCACGCCGCTGCAGACCTCCTTCGGCGCCAATATGGTGGCGCTGAACGGCGGCAAGCCGGAAGTGATGAACCTGACCGACATGCTGAAGGCGTTTGTCAGCTTCCGCGAAGAGGTGATTAGCCGGCGCACGAAATTCCTGCTGCGCAAGGCGCGCGACCGCGCCCACGTGCTGGTCGGCCTCGCCATCGCCGTCGCCAACATCGACGAAGTGATCAAGCTGATCCGCACCGCGCCCGATCCGCAGACGGCGCGCGAGCAGTTGATGGAGCGACGCTGGCCCTCCGGGGACGTGGAGTCATTGATTCTGCTTATCGACGATCCGCGCCATCGCATCAATGAGGATGGCACCTACAACCTCTCCGAGGAACAGGCGCGCGCAATCCTCGAACTGCGCCTGCAGCGCCTGACCGCGCTCGGCCGTGACGAAATCGCCGACGAGCTGAACACCATCGGCGACGAGATCAAGGATTACCTCGACATTCTGTCGTCCCGCGCCCGCATCCAACAGATCGTCAAGGACGAGCTTGCCGCCGTGCGCGACGAGTTCGGCACGCCGCGCCGCACCGAGCTCACCGACGGCGGCGCCGACATGGAAGACGAGGACCTGATCCAGCGCGAGGACATGGTCGTCACCGTCAGCCATTCCGGCTACATCAAGCGCGTGCCGCTGTCGCTCTACCGGGCGCAACGCCGCGGCGGCAAGGGCCGCTCCGGTATGTCGACCAAGGAAGAGGATTTCGTCACCCGGCTGTTTGTGGCCAACACGCATACGCCGGTGCTGTTCTTCTCCTCGCGCGGCATCGTCTACAAGGAAAAGGTCTGGCGGCTGCCAATCGGCAATCCGCAGTCGCGCGGCAAGGCGCTGATCAACATGCTGCCGCTGGAGCAGGGCGAGCGCATCACCACCATCATGCCGCTGCCCGAGGACGAGACCAGCTGGGGCGAACTCGACGTCATGTTCGCCACCACGCGCGGCACCGTGCGCCGCAACAAGCTGTCCGAATTCGTCCAGGTCAACCGCAACGGCAAGATCGCCATGAAGCTGGAGGAGGAGGGCGACGAGATCCTCGGCGTCGAGACCTGCACAGACAATGACGATGTGCTTTTGACCGCCAGCTCCGGCCAGTGCATCCGCTTCCGCGTTGGCGATGTGCGCGTCTTCCAGAGCCGCAATTCGGTCGGCGTGCGCGGCATAAGCATGGCCGAGACCGACCGCATCATCTCCATGTCGGTGATCGAGCATGTCGATGCTTCACCGGCGGAACGCTCCGCCTACCTCAAGCGGGCAGCACTGGAGCGGCGGCTTGCCGCCGAGGTGACCGGCGAGGAAGAAGAGATTGCACTCACCAATGAGGAGATTGGCGAGGAGACCGAGCTTTCCGACAGCCGTTACGAAGAGCTCAAGGCGCATGAGCAGTATGTGCTGACGGTGACCGAATATGGCTACGGCAAGCGCTCGTCATCCTACGATTTCCGCCTGACCGGACGCGGCGGCAAAGGCATCCGCGCCACCGACGTGTCGAAGGTGGCCGAGATCGGCCAGCTGGTGGCGACTTTCCCGGTCGGCAATGACGACCAGATCATGCTGGTTTCGGATGGCGGCACGGTCATCCGGGTGCCGGTCAACGGTATCCGTTTCGCCAGCCGCGCCACCAAGGGCGTGACCATCTTCAACACCGCCGAAGGCGAGAAGGTGGTTTCGGTCGAACGGATTTCGGAGCCGCAGGCCGACGAGGATGTCGAAGAGGGTGTCATTGAGGCCGGCGCCGGAGATGCCGTACCGGACGGCACCGAATAGGTTTGAGCAACAACGCCGGCCCGATGGGCCGGCGCAAACAAGAAACTAGCAATAAATCAGGGGCGACGGTGGGGCCAGCGAGCGCCGAAACCTTCGAACCGCTTTGTGCGGACACGGACGCGCTCTGCCTCGCTATGCAATCCGAATGCGGTGGCGATCAGCATGGCGACGGTCATTGCGGTGGCGAGCATGTAGATCAGCATGTGCGTGTTCTCCTGCGCCTATCCAACGGTTAGATCGGGTTTTGGTTTCATCTTCCGAAGTGCAAACTAGCGAACGCGGCGTGAAGTCCGCGTGATCAAGGCATTCATCTGTCGTTCATGTCTGCGAAAAGGTTCACGCAGATGTTCCCAATCGCATTTGCCTTCCGCCCAATGCCCCGCTAGAAGCACCTCCCATGACCGATCGCATCGCCCTTTATGCCGGCTCCTTCGACCCGCTGACCAACGGCCATCTCGATGTGCTGAAGGCATCGCTGGCTGTCGCCGACACGGTATATGCGGCGATCGGCACCCATCCCGGCAAGACGCCGCTGTTTTCCTTCGACGAACGGGTGAAGCTGATCGAGGCCGCGACGAACGCCGAATTCGGCCGCGACGGAGCCCGGATCAAGGTCGTCGCCTTTGACGGGCTGGTCATCGACGCGGCCCGCAAGCATGGCGCCTCGATCATGATCCGCGGCCTGCGCGACGGCACCGATCTCGATTACGAGATGCAGATGGCCGGCATGAACGAGACCATGGCGCCGGAACTGCAGACGGTTTTTCTGCCCGCCAGTCCATCGGTACGCACCATTACCGCCACACTTGTGCGCCAGATAGCCTCGATGGGCGGAGACATCCGTCCCTTCGTACCGGCCGCCGTTGCCGGCGCGCTCACCGCCAAATTCGCGAAATAGTGCATGTCGCCCAAAAGTGGATGCCGGTTTTGGGGCAACGACATGCACCCTAACAAAGACCTTCGGAGATCCCTTATGCAGCTGAAAAAGCTCGCCTCGTTCCTCGTCGTGCTTGCCGGTCTCGTGACCGCATCCGTTTCGGCCTTCGCCGCCGAACCGGAAAACACCATGGTCATCACCTTGAAGAACGGCGACGTCACCGTCGCGCTACGCCCCGACCTGGCACCCAAGCATGTCGCCCAGATCAAGAAGCTGGTGCGCGAAGGCGCTTATAACGATGTCGCATTCCACCGCGTCATCAACGGCTTTATGGCGCAGACCGGCGACGTCAAGTTCGGCAACATGAAGAAGGGGTTCAGCCCCGAGGCCGTCGGCACCGGCGGTTCAGACCTGCCCGACCTGCCGGCGGAATTCTCGCAGAGCGAACATTTTAAGCGCGGCACGCTCGGTATGGCCCGTTCGCAGGACCCGAACTCCGCCAATTCGCAGTTCTTCATCATGTTCGCGCCGGCGCCGAACCTCGATGGCCAGTACACCATCGTCGGCAATGTCGTCAGCGGCATAGAGCTGGTGGACAAGATCAAGAAGGGCAACGAGGCGGACAATGGCACGGTCAGTGAGCCCGACCGCATGATCAAGGTACGCATCGCCGCCGACAAGTAAACCTATCAAATCATTCTGTTTTCTGAGATAAAGGATATCCGACATGGCTGAGATCAAGGACCGCGAAAACGCGCTCATCCTGGAAACGACCAAGGGCAAGGTCGTCATTGAACTGTTCCCCGACCTGGCCCCGGGCCACGTCGCCCGGATCAAGGAACTGGCCCGCGAAGGCGCCTATGACGGCGTGGTTTTCCACCGCGTCATCGAAGGCTTCATGGCGCAGACCGGTGACGTCAAGTTCGGCAATTCGACCAAGCCCACTTTTGCCCCCTCCCGCGCGGGCATGGGCGGCTCGGAAAAGCCGGACCTGAAGGCTGAGTTCTCCAACGCCAACCATGGTCGCGGCACCTGCTCGATGGCCCGTTCGCAGAACCCGAACTCGGCCAATTCGCAGTTCTTCATCTGCTTCGACGATGCCGCTTTCCTCAACCGCCAGTACACGGTCTGGGGCCAGGTCATCGAAGGCATGGACAATGTCGACAAGATCAAGCGCGGCGAGCCGGTGGTCGATCCCGACAAGATCGTGTCGCTGAAGGTCGCGGCCGACGTCAAGTAAGGACAAACGACGATGATGGGCGTGGTCTGGTCGCTGCTCGGCATCCTGTCCGGCGCCTTCATCGCCATTCAGGCACCGATCAACTCGCAGCTGGCGCGCGGCCTGGGGCTCCCGGTCGCGGCGGCGGCGTTTTCGTTCCTGTCGGGTGCGGTTGTGCTCGGCATCATCTCCGTCGCCGTTGTGCGGCTGCAGGACATCTCGCTCGACTGGAAGGCGCCGGCGCCCTGGCTGTTCATCGCCGGCGGCATGCTCGGCGGTTTCTATGTCACGCTCTCGACCATTCTTACGCCGCGCATTGGTGCAGCCGCGCTGATGGCGTTCCTGGTTGCCGGCCAGTTGCTGGCCGGCATGCTGATCGACCGCGTCGGCTTCCTCGGCGTGGCGGTGCGCGAGATTTCGCTCGGCCGCATCGCCGGCGCGGTGCTGCTCTTGGCCGGAGCGCTGCTCGTTCGGCTCTACTGATGCGCGTCGACCTCTTCGACTTCGACTTGCCGGAGGAGCGTATCGCGCTTCGCCCGGCCGAGCCGCGCGACAGTGCTAGAATGCTGGTGGTCAGGTCGGGCGAGGCGCTTTCGGACCGCACGGTTGGCGACCTGCCGTCCTTGCTCAATGCCGGCGACGTGCTGGTCTTCAACGACACCAAGGTCATTCCTGCCCAGTTGAGAGGCATCAGGCGGCGCGGCGAAGCGCAGGCGCAGGTCCACGCCACGCTGCATATGCGCATGGCGCCTGACCGCTGGCTGGCCTTCATGCGGCCGGGCAAGCGCGTCGCCGCCGGCGACCGCATCCATTTCGGCCATGACGGCAATTCCTGTTTTCTCGGCCAACTCGACGCCACGGTGATCGAGAAGGGCGACGCCGGCGAGGCGTTGCTCGGCTTCGACCTCTCCGGCCCATTTCTCGACGAAGCGCTGCGCGCCGTCGGCCACATCCCGCTGCCCCCCTATATCGCCTCCAAGCGCGACGACGACGCACGCGACCTGACGGATTACCAGACAATCTATGCCAAGGAGGAGGGCGCAGTCGCTGCCCCCACCGCAGGCCTGCATTTTACGCCGGAGCTGTTTGCCGCGCTGGATGCAAAAGGCATCGAACGCCGCTTCGTGACCTTGCATGTCGGCGCCGGCACCTTCCTGCCGGTCAAGGCGGACGACACCGCTGACCACAAGATGCATGCCGAGACCGGCTCGGTCAGCGAAGCAACAGCCGACGCTCTGAATGGCGCCAAGGCGCGGGGCGGGCGCATCATCGCTGTCGGCACGACCTCGCTGCGCCTGCTGGAGAGCGCGGCACGGCCTGATAGCTCGCTGACCGCCTGGTCCGGCCCGACCGACATCTTCATCACGCCGGGCTATCGGTTCAAGACCGCCGACCTGCTGATGACCAATTTCCATCTGCCGCGTTCGACGCTGTTCATGCTGGTTTCGGCCTTCAGCGGCCTAGATACGATGCGTGCGGCCTATGCTCATGCCATCGGGAACGATTACAGGTTCTATTCCTACGGAGATGCAAGCCTGCTTTATCGAGCGGAGATGAGCGATGGACGATGACCTGCAGGCCTTTGATCGCGAAAGCCTGATCGCCGAAGTGAAGAAATTGCGTGCCGGCATTCGCCAGCATCGAGATTCTACCGGCCATGATTTATGCTGGCATCATCCCAACCTGTGGGACCTGCTGCCGGAAAAGACCGATCCATCGATTGCCGTGCCGCCATGGCCGAAATTCATGCGCGGCTGCATCCAATACCGCCAGTCGCTCGACAGGCAGGCGCCAGGCGCGCCTGTCCATGACAAGGAATTCAATGGCTGAGACATTCACCTTCAAGATCCTCGCCACCGACGGCAAGGCGCGGCGCGGTTCCATCACCATGCCGCGCGGCGAAATCCGCACGCCGGCCTTCATGCCGGTCGGCACCGGCGGCACGGTCAAGGCCATGTATATGGACCAGGTGCGCGGCGTCGGCGCCGACATCATCCTGGGCAATACCTATCATCTGATGCTGCGCCCTGGCGCCGAGCGCGTGGCGCGGCTTGGTGGGTTGCATGAATTCGCCCGCTGGCCGCAGCCGATCCTGACCGACAGTGGCGGTTTTCAGGTCATGTCGCTGTCGAAGCTCAGAAAATTGACCGAGAAGGGCGTCACCTTTCGCTCGCACATTGACGGCGCTGCCTACGAGATGTCGCCGGAGCGCTCGATCGAGATCCAGGGCCTGCTCGATTCCGACATCCAGATGCAGCTCGACGAATGCACAGCGCTGCCGGCCGACCTCAAGCAGATCGAGCGCGCGATGGAGCTGTCGCTGCGCTGGGCCGAGCGCTGCAAGACAGCGTTCGGCGATCAGCCCGGCAAGGCGATGTTCGGCATCGTCCAGGGTGGCGACAACGCAGCTCTCAGGGTGCGTTCGGCGCAGGCGCTGAGCGCGATGGAGCTGAAGGGCTATGCGGTCGGCGGCCTGGCCGTCGGCGAACCGCAAGCGGTGATGCTGGATATGCTGGAGATCACCTGTCCGGAATTGCCTGACGACAAGCCTCGATATCTCATGGGCGTCGGCACGCCGGACGACATCGTGAAATCGGTGGCGCGCGGCATCGACATGTTCGACTGCGTCATGCCGACCCGCGCCGGCCGCCATGGCCTGGCCTATACCAGGCGCGGCAAGGTCAATCTCAGGAATGCCCGCCACGCGGACGATCCGCGGCCGCTGGATGAGGAGAGCGACTGCCCGGCCGCACGCGACTATTCACGCGCCTATCTGCACCATCTCGTGCGCTCGCAGGAGGCGCTGGGGGCGATGCTTCTGACCTGGAACAACCTGTCCTACTATCAGAAGCTGATGCAGGACATTCGCGCCGCGATCGAGGCCCGGGCCTTTGAGGCGCGCACGGCTGAGATTTCCGAGGCATGGGCGAGGGGTGATATTCCGGTGCTGTAGCCGGGCCTCAGGTACTGAGCGAATTCGCTGCGCGCAAGCTGCAGCTGGTGATCTGAAAGCTGCCGTCGGGCTGCTGTTCCAGCGTGTAGACCGCCTCATAGTCCTTGCCGTCGGGTCCGACGATCAGCACTTGCTGGATTATCGAAGTTGGCCCCATCTGCTCGACCTTGCCGAAGGAATAGCTCTGCGGCTGGCGCACCGGCGGATAGCCGTTGGTCACCATGTTCATGAAGGTGTCGACGGTCGGAAAGATCCGCTTCACATTTGGAGCGGCGAAACTGTACGCCTTGGCGCCATCATTGGCGATGAGCGCCTTCAACTGACCATCGATGACGGCCTGGCCGGCCTTGACTTCGGCGTCGCCGGCAAGGGCTGCCGACACGAACAACGCGAACAGCAATGAAACGACTGCGAATGCGATGCGGCGCATGGCCTGTCTCCATTGTCCTCAACAAAACCTGTCCCAGGACGCATCATACCATACGCTTGGCGGAGCCTCACGGTTTCAGCAACCGCAATATTTGCCACGCAAGTGCCACAAGATCATGCTTAAGCCTCCTTTAACGCGGGGCGCGCATCGTAGGGACGGGTGGGGACCCGTTCGCGCAACCAGGGACGACCATGTTCAAGCAGCCGATCGACCGGCGCCTTTTGCTGAAGGGCGCGGCAAGCCTCGCAGTTTTGGCTCCCTTGCCCGCCTGGGCAAGCACTGGGCCGACCGTCACGGAAGTCGCCTTCGACCCCGCCATTCCAGCGCTCGGCAACCCCGATGGCGATGTCACCATCGCCGAATTCGTCGACTATCAGTGCCCGATCTGCAAGCTCGTTTTCGTCGAGCTGAAGAAGCTGATGGAAGAGGACAGCGGCATTCGGCTTGTGATGAAGGACTGGCCGATCTTCGGCGACGTGTCGCGCGACGCGGCGCGGGTGACGCTGCTGAGCGGCGAACAATATGCCGCGGCGGTCGATGCGCTGATGACCAACCAGCGCGGCCTTTCGGAACGCCGCACCAACGACATCCTTTCTTCCGTCGGTGTCGATGTGGCGATGGTGCGTGCCGACCTCGCCATCCGTGAACCCGACATCGACGCTGCCCTTGTCCGCACCGAAGCCCAGGCGACGGCTTTCAAGCTGCGCGGCACGCCAGCCCTGGTCATCGGCGGCAACTTGTATCGGCGCGGCATGCCGGTGTCCGAACTGAGACAAGCCGTCGCCAAGGCGCGCTCGGCCTGATGCTTGAAAGCCGGGCGGCAGTCTGCCACAAGGGCCGCTTGTGTGCTGAAGCTTGATCGGGACCGGCAATGAAGACGTTTTTCATGCAGATAAAGTGCGATCTGGGCAAGTCCTATGAGGTCGCCAGCGCGCTCGCCGATGCCGAAATCGCCTCGGAAATCTACTCGACCGCCGGCAATTACGACCTGCTTGCCAAATTCTACGTCGACGACGAGGAAGATGTCGGCCACTTCGTCAACGAGAAGGTGCAGATTATTCCCGGAATCAAGGACACCTTCACGGTCGTCACTTTCCGCGCTTTCTAAAGCAATTCCAGGAAAAAAATGTGAAGCGGTTTTCCGTCCGGAATTGCGTCAAAGCAAAAAGCCATGGCAGGTCGCCGTTTCCATGAAACGGTGAACTGCTAGAGCGCATCAGGCACTTGCCCGGCGACAAGGCAGAGCCTGATTAAGGTCCTGTTCCGACTGCCCGAATTTTGGGCAGTCGGAACATACTGATCGCCGATATCCTCCAAATCACCGATTGCGCTTGATTTTCTCCCGCGACGCCAGTGAAATGGCGTCACAGGGGAGTATGCGATTGGCAGCGTTCGATGAAATGCTTCCGGAAGTTTCCGGGCTTAGACAACCGTATACGGCTTACGACCGCTGGCTGAAGGAGCAGGACCCGGCCAGGCTTACCGAAAAGATGCAGGACGCCGAGCGCGTCTTCCGCAAGACCGGCATTACCTTCGCCGTCTATGGCGAGCAGGAAGCCTCCGAGCGGCTGATCCCCTTCGACATCGTGCCGCGCATCATCTCCGGCAATGAATGGCGAAGGCTGACGCAAGGCATCGAGCAGCGCGTGCAGGCGCTGAACGCTTTCCTCGACGACATTTACCACCGCCAGGAAATCCTGCGCGCCGGCCGCGTGCCGAGGGAGCTGATCGCCAGGAACGAGGCGTTCCTGCCGGAAATGATCGGAGTGCGGCCACCGGCCGGCGTCTACACCCACATTATCGGCGTCGATATCGTCCGCATCTCGGAGAACGAGTTCTACGTGCTGGAGGACAATGCGCGCACGCCGTCGGGGGTCTCCTACATGCTGGAGAACCGCGAGACGATGATGCAGCTCTTTCCCGAACTGTTCCAGCAGATCAAGGTGCGGCCGGTGGAGAATTATCCGCAATTGCTGCGCCAGTCGCTGGCGGCAGTGCGGCCGCAAAGCACCAAGGGCGCACCGACCATTGCCGTGCTGACGCCGGGCAGCTTCAACTCCGCCTATTTCGAACATGCCTTCCTCGCCGACCAGATGGGCGTGCAACTGGTCGAAGGCCAGGATCTGCGCGTTGTAGACGGCCACGTCGCTATGCGCACGACCGAAGGCTACAAGCAGATCGACGTGCTTTACCGGCGCGTCGACGATTCCTTCCTCGATCCGCTGACCTTCCGGCCGGACTCGGCCCTTGGCGTGCCCGGCATCATGGACGTCTACCGCGCCGGCAACATCACCATCGCCAACGCGCCGGGAACCGGCATCGCCGACGACAAGGCGATTTATTCCTACATGCCCGACATCGTCGAGTTCTACACCGGCCGCAAAGCCATCCTCGGCAACATCCCGACCTGGCGCTGCTCGGAGCCCGACAGTCTGAAATACGTGCTCGAACACATCCATGAGCTGGTCATCAAGGAAGTGCACGGCTCCGGCGGCTACGGCATGCTGGTGGGGCCGGCTGCGACCAAGAAGGAATGCCAGGATTTCGCCAAGAAGCTGCAGGCGAAGCCTTCCAACTACATCGCCCAGCCGACGCTGGCGCTGTCGACCTGCCCGATCCTGACAGAAAAAGGCCTGTCGCCGCGCCATGTCGACTTGCGACCCTATGTTCTGGTCTCCGACCGAATCCAGATCGTGCCCGGCGGCTTGACGCGGGTGGCGCTGAAGGAGGGGTCGTTGGTCGTGAATTCCTCGCAAGGCGGCGGGACGAAGGATACGTGGGTGTTGGACGATTAGGTAGGCAGTAGGCAGTAGGCAGTAGGCAGTAGGCAGTAGGCAGTAGGCAGTAGGCAGTAGAGGGACAAGAAATGCCATATTCCACAGAGATTCAAATGCTTACTAATCCCTACTCACTATTCCCTACTCACTAGCCCGAAGGGTCTTGCCATGCTTCTCGGCCGCACCGCCAACGGGCTCTACTGGATGAACCGTTATATCGAGCGGGCGGAAAACATGGCGCGTCTGGTCGATGCCGGCCTTCGCATGGCGCTGACCCGCACCCAGAGCGCGTCGGAAGAGTGGAATTCGGTGCTGCTCAGCGCCGGCTCCGACGTCACCTTCACGCAGAAATACAAGGACTACACCGCCGCCAATGTCGCCGACTTCCTGCTGCGCGACACCTCGAACCCGTCGAGCACGATGTCGGCGATCGAGACCGCTCGCAACAATGCCCGCATGGTGCGCACCGCGCTGACGCGCGAGACCTGGGAGAGCATCAACGAAGCCTGGATGGCCCTGAAGCGCATGCTGGCAAAGCCGATCGACGAGCGCGACCTGCCGAGTGTGCTCGACGCCATCAAACGCGAGACGGCGCTGATCCGCGGCTCGTTCTACGGCACGATGCTGCGCAACGAGATCTTCGACTTCTCACAACTCGGCACCTATGTCGAGCGGGCCGACAACACGGCACGCATCCTCGACGTGAAATACTACGTGCTGCTGCCGTCGATCTCCTGGGTCGGCTCGAGCCTCGACAACTACCAATGGGAGTCGATCCTGCGCTCGGTGTCGGCGCACCGTTCCTATCGCTGGGTCTATGAGGCCGACTACAAACCCACCAACATTGCCGACTATCTGATCCTCAATGTGCGCATGCCGCGTTCGCTGACCTTCTGTTATCGTTTTCTTGCCGAGCATCTGAAGTTCCTCGGCGACGACTATGGCGACCGTCATGCCTGCCACGCCACCGTCGACAGGACACAGGCGATGCTGCAGGCAGGGTCGATCAAGGACATATTCGACGCCGGCCTGCACGAATTCCTGGCCAGGTTCATTCAAGACAACACCAAGCTTGGCGAAGACATCGCACAAGATTACCGGTTCAATTGAGCATGATCGCGAACCGGAGGGCCGGGCTAGCGACAAGTGGGACCCGGTTTTCGGATAAGATCATGCTTACAAACGGAAAATAGGCATGCGGCTCAAGATCACCCACCGTACCGAATACCGCTACGACGCGCCGGTGCACTATCTGTTGCAGCGGCTACGCCTGTTACCGGTCAGTGGCCCGACGCAGACCGTGCTGTCCTGGGCGCTGAAGATCGAGGGCGCGCGCGAGGAAGTCCGCTTTAACGACCATTTCGGCAACGATAACAGGCTGTTGAGCGTCGAGGGCGAGCGCGACTTCATCACCGTCGAGGCCTCCGGCGAGGTTGTCACGCGCGACACAGCGGGCGTCTCGGGTCCGCATCACGGCTTTGCGCCGCTGTGGCTGTTCAGCCAGGAGACAGCTTTGACCATCCCCGGCGAGGGCATAAGCGAGCTTGCCGCGGCGGTCGGCAAAGGTACCGACATCGAAAGGCTGCATCGGCTGATGGCGCTGATCGTCGAGCGCGTCGCCTACACGCCGGGCACCACCAGCGTGACGACCCCGGCGGAAGAGGCATTGGCGCTGAAGACCGGCGTTTGCCAGGATCACAGCCACATCTTTGTCACCGCAGCCCGCGTCATGGGTTTTCCGGCCCGCTATGTCAGTGGCTATCTGATGATGGATGCGGCCATCGAGCAGGCGGCAAGCCATGCCTGGGCCGAAGCCCATGTTCAGGGTCTCGGCTGGGTCGCCTTCGACGCCGCCAACGGCATTTCCCCCGATGAACGCTATGTCAGGGTAGCCACCGGCCGTGATTATCGCGACGCCTCGCCGGTGTCGGGAATTCGACTGGGACAGGCGGAGGAACAGCTTGCAGTCACCGTCACGGTAGAGCAGTAGTCTCCGGCAAGATTGCTGCCTGAAGAGATTCCATGACTTATTGCGTCGGCCTCAAGATCGATCGTGGGCTCGTGTTCATGTCGGACACGCGCACCAATGCAGGGATGGATTCGATCTCCACTTTCAAGAAGATGCATGTCTGGGAAGAGCCAGGCGAGCGCGTCATCGTACTGATGTCGGCCGGCAATCTGGCTACGACGCAGGCCGTGGTCAGCCTGCTCGACGAGCGCACCAAGGCGGTGGCGGAACGCCACGCGACGCTGCTCGAGACCCCATCCATGTACCAGACGGTGCGGCTGGTCGGCGACACCGTCAAGGAAGTCATCGCCAGCTCGTCGCCTGCCGGCGAAAAGGCGGATTCCTATTTCAACGCCTCCTTCATCCTCGGCGGCCAGATCAAGGGCAGCCCGCCACGGCTGTTCATGATCTATCCCGAGGGCAATTTCATCGAATCGACCGACGACACGCCGTTCTTCCAGATCGGCGAGACCAAATACGGCAAGCCGATCATCATCCGTGCCTATGAAAGGACGATGAGCCTGGCTGAAACGGTCAAGCTCTTGCTGGTATCGTTCGATTCGACGCTGAAATCGAACCTGTCCGTCGGCCTGCCTCTCGACCTGCTGTTCCTGGAGGAGGACACGTTCACGGTGGGTTTGAAAAAGCGCATCGGCCAGGACGATCGATATTATCGTGCTATTTCCGAAGGCTGGTCGAACGCGTTGAAGACGGCCTTTGCCAGCCTGCCGGATTTTCCGGGGTAGCGCGGGAACCTTCGTGGCGGTTGCCTGTCTCTATTTAACATGTTAATCAAATTCAAACGGCTGGCTGATCGGCGCGTCGGGAGGATCCATGGACAACGAGCAATTCCGCGACTGGTCGAGGCGCGCCGCCGACTGGGGCGCTGATTACCGCGCCGGCCTTCGCGATCGGCCCGTGCGACCTGCCATAGCGCCGGGCGAGATCTTCAGGAGCATCGAAGCTTCTCCGCCGGAGGCCGCGGAATCGATGGAGACGATCTTCGCCGATTTCGAAGCCAAGATCGTGCCCGGCATGACGCATTGGCAGCATCCGCGTTTCTTTGCTTATTTCCCGGCCAATGCAGCACCCGTCTCGGTGGTGGCCGAATATCTGGTCTCTGCGATGGCCGCGCAGTGCATGCTGTGGCAGACTTCGCCGGCGGCGACAGAGCTTGAGACGCGCATCGTCGACTGGATGCGCCAGGCGCTCGGCCTGCCCGAAGGCTTTTCCGGCGTGATCCAGGACTCCGCATCATCGGCGACGCTGGCCGCCGTGTTGACCATGCGCGAGCGCACGCTCGACTGGCAGGGCAACAAGAAGGGTCTTTCAGGGCAGGGCAGGCTGCGCGTCTATTCCTCCGACCAGGTGCACACCTCGATCGACCGCGCCATCTGGGTCGCCGGCATTGGCGAGGAAAACCTCGTCCGCATTCCCGTCGCCGGCACCTACCGCGCCATGGATACCGCGGCTTTGGAAGCGGCGATTGTTGCCGACCGCGCGGCCGGCCTATTGCCGGCCGGCATCATCGCGTGCGTCGGCGGCACCAGCACCGGCGGCACCGACGACATCGCTGAAGTGGCCGCGGTGGCCAAACGCCAGGGGCTCTATCTGCATATCGACGCCGCCTGGGCCGGATCGGCGATGATCTGTCCGGAATACCGGCATTTCTGGACCGGTGTCGAGGGCGCGGACTCGATCGTCTTCAACCCGCACAAATGGCTGGGCGCGCAATTCGACTGCTCGATCCAGTTCGTCCGCCAGCCGGAGGATCTCGTGCGCACGCTGGCGATCAAGCCGGACTATCTGAAAACTCGCGGCCATGACGGCATCATCAACTACTCCGAATGGTCGGTGCCTCTCGGCCGTCGCTTCCGGGCGCTGAAGCTGTGGTTCCTGCTGCGCGCCCATGGCCTCGAGGCGCTGCGCACCATGATCCGCAATCACGTCGCCTGGAGCGAAGGCATAGCAGCGCGCCTGGCCGAGGAGGAGGATTTCGAGCTCGCCAGCCAGCCGATGCTGTCGCTGTTCTCGTTCCGGCATCGCGCCGCATCCGGCGCTGACTGCGACGAGCACAATCTGCGTCTGGTCGACGCCATCAACAATGACGGCCGTATCTACCTGACGCAGACGCGTGTCGATGGGCGGGTCGCCATCCGCTTCCAGGCAGGCCAGTTCGAGACAACCGCGGCCGATGTCGATACCGCCTTCACTGTCATCTGCGAGTGTGCAAGATCCCCGAAGGACTGACAGGGATTGCCCGGGTGGTTGCCGCCGCCGGGGCAAGCCAGCAAGGACCTGCGAGCAAGCATATGACCGGAAGGGCTGAAGGGGTTAGCCAGAATCTGACGGGCGTCTGGAGCGGGCGCTATTTCTATCCGCGCGAACTGCCGCCGGTTTCCTTCGTTGCAACGCTGATCGAGACGGCAACCAGCTTGACGGGCATGACCCACGAACCGGCGGCGACCAGCACGGCAAGATACGCAAGCCTGCAGGGGCAGCGAGAGGGCAACGCCGTCTCCTTTACCAAGACATACGA
The DNA here is from genome assembly GCF_040318615.1 of Mesorhizobium sp. M1078. Classification (NCBI taxonomy): domain Bacteria; kingdom Pseudomonadati; phylum Pseudomonadota; class Alphaproteobacteria; order Hyphomicrobiales; family Phyllobacteriaceae; genus Mesorhizobium; species Mesorhizobium sp. M1078. Next base: position 69,445 of record NZ_JAMYMP010000006.1, on the reverse strand, counting down.
CAAGGCCCAATTGAAGGCGCACCCGATTCACTACAGCGGCATCATCAACGGTGATGCAACCGAGATCAAAGGCACTTGGCGAATCCCGGGATACTGGTCCGGCAATTTCCTGATGATCCGCTCGCCAGGTAAAGTCGCGGCTGTCACCCGCAAGGTGGCGGAGCGGGTCTGAGCCGTATCTGCCCGGTTCGCCTTTGCAATCATCGATATTTCATTAGCCGGCGTCTCCCTTTTCATTGCTTTCGTTTTCAGCTACAAACAAGAAAAACGAAAACGGGAGGTTCTCAGTGTATTTGTCGCCGCGCCATGCCGAAATCATCCAGATGGCGAAGGACCATGGCCGTGTGCTGGTCGATGACCTCGCCACGCATTTCAACGTGACGCCACAGACCATCCGCAAGGACCTCAACGATCTCTGCGACCAGCGGCTGCTGACGCGCATCCATGGCGGGGCCCTGTTCCCGTCCGGCATCGAGAACATGGAGTATGAGGCGCGCCGCAAGATTGCCGCCGACGAGAAGGAGGCGATCGGCCGCGCGGCGGCCAGGCTGATACCCGACAACGCCTCCCTGTTCATCAACATCGGCACCACGACCGAGTCGGTCAGCAAGGCGCTGCTCGACCATACCGGGCTGATGGTCATCACCAATAATATCAATGTTGCCAACAGGATGCGCATCTATCCTTCGATCGAGGTGGTAATCGCCGGCGGCGTCGTGCGTGGCTCCGACGGCGGCGTTGTCGGCGAGGCCGCGGTCGATTTCATCAGGCAGTTCAAGGTCGACTATGCGGTGATCGGCGCCTCGGCCATCGACCATGACGGCGCGTTGCTCGATTTCGACTTTCGCGAAGTGAAAGTGGCGCAAGCCATTATCGCCAATGCCAGGCATGTCATCCTGGTCTCCGACCAGACCAAGTTCGAACGCACCGCGCCGGTTCGCATCGGCCATCTCTCGCAAGTCAACACCTTCATCACCGACCGTTGCGACATCCCGTCGGTGCGTAAGATCTGCGAGGAAGCGGAGGTTCAATTGATCGAAACGTCGCTCGGCTAGGCTATCGATCACGGTCCCGTTACATTTCGTTTGACATTCGTTCTTATTTCGAAATAATCCCGATACGGTTTCGTAACAACTCAAAAATGCTGCAATGCGAAATCGCGGGAGGGATTTGTGGACGCAGTCCGTGACATCTTCGTCATCGGTGGCGGCATCAATGGCTGCGGCATCGCCCGCGACGCCGTTGGGCGGGGCTTTTCGGTATTTCTCGCCGAGATGAACGACCTCGCCAGCGGAACCTCCTCCGGTTCGACCAAGCTGATCCATGGTGGCCTGCGCTACCTCGAATTCTACGAGTTCCGGCTTGTGCGCGAGGCGCTGATGGAGCGCGAGGTTCTGTGGAAGAACGCGCCGCACATCATCTGGCCGATGCGCTTCGTGCTGCCCTATGCCAAGGGCCTGCGCCCGGCCTGGCTGATCCGGCTCGGCCTGTTCCTCTACGATCATATTGGTGGCCGCAAATTGCTGCCGGCTACCCGGACACTGGACATGTCCAAGGATCCGGCCGGCAAGCCTCTGAAGCCGCTATTTCACAAGGCCTTCGAGTACTCGGACGGCTGGGTCAACGATGCCCGGCTGGTGATGTTGAACGCGCGTGACGCCGCCGACCGCGGCGCCACCATCCGCACCCGCACGAAAGTCGTCGGGGCGCGGCGCGAAGGCGATCTGTGGGCGATCCGCGTGGAAGACGTGCAGACGGGAGAGGCCGAGGAGGTCAAGGCCCGGCTGCTGGTCAATGCCGCCGGTCCATGGGTCGACCACGTCCTGTCGACCACCGTGGGCCAGAACGACGTGCACAATGTGCGCCTGGTGCAGGGCAGTCATATCGTCATCAAAAAGAAGTTCGATGATCCGCGCGCCTACTTCTTCCAGAACAAGGACGGGCGCATCATTTTCGCCATCCCTTACGAGGAAGAATTTACGCTGATCGGCACCACCGATCGCGACTATCCCGGCGATCCGCATGACGTGAAGATCAGCGACACCGAGATCGACTATCTCTGCGCGGCGGCGAGCGAATATTTTGCTGAAGCCGTGACGCGTCCCGACATCGTCTGGACCTATTCGGCCGTGCGCCCGCTCTATGACGACGGCGCTTCGAAGGCGCAGGAAGCGACCCGCGACTATGTGCTGAAAGCCGATGGCGGCGGGGGCAAGGCGCCGATCGTCAACGCTTTCGGCGGCAAGATCACCACCTACCGCCGGTTGTCGGAATCGATGCTGGAAAAGGTCGAAGGTTTTCTCGGCAAGCGCGGCAAGCCGTGGACGGCGAACGCGCCCTTGCCGGGCGGCGATTTCCCGGCCACCGGTTTCGACGTCCAGGTGGCGAAGCTGAAGAGCGCCTATCCTTTCCTCGACCAGCTCCTGGCGCGTCGGTTGACCAGGCTTTACGGCACGCGCGCGCAAGTGCTGCTCGGCCTTGCCAAGTCGAACGCCGATCTCGGCCGCAATTTCGGCGCTGATCTCTATGAGGCCGAGGTACGCTACCTCAGCGAAAATGAATGGGCGCTGACCGCCGAAGATGTATTGTGGCGTCGCACCAAGCGGGGTCTGCATCTCAGCCGCGAACAGGCCTCGGCGCTTGACGAATTCATGCGCGGCATCAGCCGGCGCCATGTCGCGGCAGCGGAATAGGGAAGGCGATTGATGCACAAAGCCTGGGAGGAGGCATCATGCTGGAACTGAGAAACGTGACGAAGATGGTCGGCGCGGTGGAGCATATCCGCGACGTGTCGCTGACGCTTCAGCACGGCTCGCTCAACGTTTTGCTCGGGCCGACACTGTCGGGCAAGACCAGTCTGATGCGGCTGATGGCCGGACTCGACGTGCCGACCACCGGTTCAGTCTGGTTCGACGGCCAGAATGTCACCGGCATGCCGGTGCAGCAGCGCAAGATCGCCATGGTCTATCAGCAGTTCATCAACTACCCCGCGATGACCGTCTACGAGAACATCGCCTCGCCGTTGCGCGTCGCCGGCACCGACCAGGCCAAGATCGACAAGGAAGTCCGCAACGCGGCAGGGCTTTTGAAGCTCACACCCTATCTCGACCGCACGCCGCTCAGCCTGTCCGGCGGCCAGCAGCAGCGTACGGCGCTGGCCCGCGCCATCGTCAAGAATGCCAGTCTGGTGCTGCTCGACGAGCCGCTCGCCAATCTGGATTACAAGCTGCGCGAGGAGTTGCGCGCCGAGCTGCCCAGGATATTTGCCGCCGCCGGCACCATTTTCGTCTACGCCACGACCGAGCCGCATGAAGCCTTGCTGCTCGGCGGCAATACGGCGACGCTGTCCGAGGGGCGGATCACCCAATTCGGGCCGACCATCGACGTCTTCCGCAAGCCGATCGACCTGGTGACGGCGAAAACCTTTGCCGATCCGCCGCTCAACACCATCGTGCTGGCCAAGAAAGGTCCCGATTTCCTTCTCGAGGGCGGCGTCAAGCTGCCGGTACCGGCCGAACTCGCCGGCATTTCCGACGCCAACTACACGATCGGCTTCCAGCCGCATCATCTGTCGCTCGAGCGGCCCAACGCTGCCGCGGTGCCTGTGCGCGCCAAGGTGACGATCACCGAGATCACCGGCTCGGAAAGCTTCATCCATCTCGATTTTGCCGATGCGCGCTGGGTCATGCTGACCCACGGCATCCGCGATTTCGAGCCCGACGCCGAGATCGAGGTGTTTATCGATCCGCGTCACATCATGGTCTTCGACAGCAACGGCAGCGCCGTCACCGCGCCGAAGCTTGCGGCCTGAGGGGGGAGAGATGGCGCGCATCGACGTCAACCATGTCAGGCACTCCTACCTGCCCAATCCGCAGAAGGATGCCGATTTTGCGCTGCGGGAAGTGCACCACACATTCGAGGATGGCGGCGCCTACGCGCTGCTTGGGCCTTCGGGTTGCGGCAAGACCACGCTGCTCAACATCATTTCGGGACTTTTGCACCCCTCGCACGGTGAGTTGCTGTTCAACGGCAAGGACGTCACCAATCTGTCGACGCAGGAGCGCAACATCGCGCAGGTGTTCCAGTTCCCGGTCATCTACGACACCATGACCGTTTACGACAATCTTGCCTTCCCGCTGCGCAACCGCGGCGTGCCGGAGGCCGATGTCGACCGCAAGGTGCGCGAGACGCTGGAGATGATCGACCTGGCGTCGTGGGCGAAGAAGAAGGCGAGGGGCCTGACCGCCGACCAGAAGCAGAAGATCTCGCTCGGCCGCGGCCTGGTGCGCTCGGATGTCAATGCTATCCTGTTCGACGAACCGCTGACGGTTATCGATCCGCACATGAAGTGGGTGCTGCGCTCGCAGTTGAAGCAACTGCACCGCCGCTTCGGCTACACCATGGTCTATGTCACCCATGACCAGACCGAGGCGCTGACCTTCGCCGACCAGGTCGTCGTCATGTATGATGGCGGCATCGTCCAGATCGGCACGCCGGCCGAATTGTTCGAGCGCCCGCGCCACACATTCGTCGGTTACTTCATCGGCTCGCCCGGCATGAACGTCATGCCGGTGGCGATCGACGGCAAGACCGCGACGATCGGCAGCCAGCGCATCGAGCTGCCCGGCGCGCCAAAGACCGCCGCTGGGAGCTCCGGCGCCATCGAACTCGGCATCCGCCCCGAATATGTCAGGCTCGGCCGTGACGGCATGGCGGTTAAAATCAGCAAGGTCGAGGATCTCGGCCGCCACAAGGTGGTGCGCGCCAGCCTCGAAGGCCGCGAGATCGCTGCCGTCATCGGCGAGGACGAGAGCGTGCCGGCCGACCCAAAGGTTCGCTTCGATCCGGCCGGCATCAACATCTATGCCGATTCCTGGCTGGTTGAGATGGGGCGTGTCGAGATGGGGGCATAGATGGAAAAGACCTGGAACAACAAGGCCTGGTTCCTGGTGCTGCCGGTGCTGGTGCTGGTGGCGTTCTCGGCCGTCATTCCGCTGATGACGGTCGTCAACTATTCGGTGCAGGACACCTTCGGCAACAACGTCTTCTTCTGGGCAGGCACCCAGTGGTTCGAGGAACTGCTGTCGTCCAGCCGCTTCTGGGAAGCCATGGTGCGCAACCTGATCTTCTCCTTCATCATCCTGGCCATCGAAGTGCCGCTCGGCATCTTCATCGCGCTCAACATGCCGAAGAAGGGTTGGGGCGTGCCGGTCTGCCTGGTGCTTATGTCGTTGCCGCTGCTCATTCCGTGGAACGTCGTCGGCACCATCTGGCAGGTCTTCGGCCGCAACGACATCGGCCTGCTCGGCTACTACGTCAACGCGCTCGGCATCGACTACAATTACGTGCAGGATCCGTTCGACGCCTGGGTCACCATCATCATCATGGACGTCTGGCACTGGACCAGCCTTGTCGTGCTGCTCTGCTATGCCGGCCTGGTTTCGATCCCGGATGCCTTCTACCAGGCGGCCAAGATCGACGGCGCCTCGCGCTGGGCGGTGTTCCGTTATATCCAGCTGCCGAAGATGCAGCGTGTGCTTTTGATCGCCGTGCTGTTGCGCTTCATGGATAGCTTCATGATCTACACCGAGCCCTTCGTCGTCACCGGCGGCGGCCCCGGCAACTCGACCACCTTCCTGTCGATCGACCTCGTCAAGACCGCGCTCGGCCAGTTCGACCTCGGTCCGGCGGCCGCCATGTCGCTGGTCTACTTCCTGATCATCCTGTTGTTGTCGTGGGTGTTCTACACCGTGATGACCAACTACGACGCGGAGCGCTGAGATGAGCGGCGCCAACGAAAGAGCCGACAGAGTGAGCGAAACCACCGCTTCGGGAAAATTGGCGAGCACGCCTTCGCAGGATCAGGTCGCCCGGCTGATGCGCAAGCGCGGCGAGGAATCGCGCTGGTGGTGGATCGTGCCGACGATCTACATCATCGTGCTTCTGCTGCCGATCTACTGGCTCATCAACATGAGCTTCAAGACCAATGCCGAGATCGTCTCCTCGCTGACGCTCTATCCGCATCAGCCTACGATCGCCAACTACGTCACCATCTTTACCGACGCCTCCTGGTATTCGGGCTACATCAATTCGATCACCTATGTGGTGATGAACATGGTGATCTCGGTGGCCGCAGCGCTGCCGGCGGCCTACGCCTTTTCGCGCTACCGCTTCCTCGGCGACAAGCATCTGTTCTTCTGGCTGCTGACCAACCGCATGGCGCCGCCGGCGGTGTTCGCGCTGCCGTTCTTCCAGCTCTATTCGGCCTTCGGCCTGATCGACACCCACATCGCGGTGGCTCTGGCGCACTGCCTGTTCAACGTGCCGCTGGCGGTGTGGATCCTCGAAGGCTTCATGTCGGGCGTGCCCAAAGAGATCGACGAAACAGCCTATATCGACGGCTACTCCTTCCCGCGCTTCTTCGTCAGGATATTCATGCCGCTGATCGCCAGTGGCATCGGTGTCGCCTGCTTCTTCTGCTTCATGTTCTCATGGGTCGAACTTTTGATCGCCCGCACGCTGACCACCACTGACGCCAAGCCCATCGCCGCCACCATGACCCGCACCGTTTCGGCCGCCGGCATGGATTGGGGCCTGCTCGCCGCCGCCGGCGTGCTGACGCTGATCCCCGGCGCGCTCGTCATCTGGTTTGTCCGCAACTACATCGCCAAGGGCTTCGCCCTGGGGAGGGTGTGATGAAACAAAAGCACGGGTTCATCCTCACCACCACCGCCAAGGGCTTTGCCCTGGGGAGGGTGTCACCATGAATCTCGACCTCACCTGGATGGCGTGGACGTGGCCGACGGCGGCGTTCTTCGGCACCATTCTTCTGCTGCTGTGCGGCATGGCGTTTTGGGAATTTGCCTCGCCGGGCGGCAATCCGCGCGTCGGCATCCTGCGCTTCGAGACGACGCGCGGCGACCGTCTTTTTCTGTCGCTGCTTGGCAGCGCCTTTATCCATCTCGCTTGGCTGGGTCTTGTCGGATCCAACCTGTGGTGGGCTCTCGCTCTCTCCGTGGTCTACGCCGTCGGCGTGTTCCGCTACGTATAGAGGGGGAAACTGTTGGATCGACCGCGTGCCGGCGGCCGTTCCAGATCGCACTTGAAACCTAAATGTGGAGGAAACCTATGCGACGGCAATTTTTAACATCAACAACTGCCCTTGTCCTGTTGCTCGGGGTAGGCAACGCCTACGCCGGAATGGATGAGGCCAAGGCGTTTCTGGACAAGGAAATCGGCCCGCTGTCGACGCTCGACCGCGCCGGCCAGGAAGCAGAAATGCAGTGGTTCATCGATGCCGCGAAGCCTTTCGCCGGCATGGACATCAAGGTCGTGTCCGAAACCATCGCCACCCACCAGTATGAATCGCAGGTGCTGGCGCCCGCCTTTACCGCCATCACCGGCATCAAGATCACGCATGACGTCATCCAGGAAGGCGACGTCGTCGAGAAGATCCAGACCCAGATGCAGACCGGCCAGAACCTCTATGACGGCTGGGTCAACGATTCCGACCTGATCGGCACCCACTGGCGCTACCAGCAGGTCCGCAACCTGACCGACTGGATGGCGGGCGAGGGCAAGGACGTTACCAATCCGAACCTCGACCTGAAGGATTTTATCGGCACCTCCTTCACCACCGCGCCGGACAAGAAGCTCTATCAGCTGCCCGACCAGCAGTTCGCCAACCTCTACTGGTTCCGTTACGACTGGTTCAACGACGAGAAGAACAAGGCCGACTTCAAGGCGAAATACGGCTACGACCTCGGCGTTCCCGTCAACTGGTCGGCCTATGAGGACATCGCCGAGTTCTTCACCGGCCGCGAGATCGACGGCAAGAAGGTCTATGGCCACATGGACTACGGCAAGAAGGACCCGTCGCTCGGCTGGCGGTTCACTGATGCCTGGCTGTCGATGGCCGGCAACGGCGACAAGGGCCTGCCGAACGGCCTGCCGGTCGACGAATGGGGCATCAAGGTCAACGAGAAATCACAGCCGGTCGGCTCCTGCACGGCGCGCGGCGGCGACACCAACGGCCCGGCTGCCGTCTACTCGATCCAGAAATACCTCGACTGGCTGAAGGCCTACGCTCCGGCCGAAGCCCAGGGCATGACCTTCTCCGAATCCGGCCCGGTGCCGGCACAGGGTGCGGTCGCGCAGCAGATATTCTGGTACACCGCCTTCACCGCTTCGATGGTCGACGCCGGCGCCAAGGCGGTGCTGAACGACGACGGTACGCCGAAGTGGCGCATGGCCCCGTCGCCGCATGGCGTCTACTGGAAGGACGGCATGAAGCTCGGCTATCAGGACGTGGGTTCCTGGACGCTGATGAAGTCGACGCCGACCGACCGCGCCAAGGCCGCCTGGCTCTACGCGCAGTTCGTGACCTCGAAGACGGTCGACGTGAAGAAGAGCCATGTCGGCTTGACCTTCATCCGCGAAAGCACGATCCACGACAAGAGCTTCACCGAACGTGCGCCGAAGCTCGGTGGTCTGATCGAGTTCTACCGCTCGCCGGCCCGCGTTCAGTGGTCGCCGACCGGCACCAACGTGCCCGATTATCCGAAGCTGGCACAGCTCTGGTGGCAGGCGATCGGCGACGCCTCGTCCGGCGCCAAGACGGCGCAGGAAGCCATGGACTCGCTCTGCGCCGAGCAGGAAAAAGTCATGACCCGCATCGAGAAGTCGGGCGTCCAGGGCGATATCGGCCCGAAGATGGCCGAAGAGCATGACCTCGCCTACTGGAACGCCGACGCGGTCAAGAATGGCAATCTCGCTCCTCAGCTGAAGATCGAGAACGAGAAGGAAAAGCCGATCACCATCAACTACGACGAACTGGTGAAGAGCTGGCAGAAGTAATCTTGGCGTACCCGCCAGGATCATAGTGAACGGGGAGGCGGCATCTTGCCGTCTCCCCTGTTTGTATAGGCAGCTACCGGGAGGACTAATGACCGGATACATCCTTGCAATCGACCAGGGTACGACATCGACCAGGGCGATCCTGTTCGACAGCGCGATGAAGGTCGCCGGCAGCAAGCAGCAGGAATTCACGCAGCATTATCCTGCCTCCGGCTGGGTCGAGCATGATCCGGAAGAGATCTGGGCAAGCGTCGTCGCCACCGTCAAAGGCGCGCTGAAGGCCGCCGGCTGCGACGCCTCCGACGTGGCGGCGATCGGCATCACCAACCAGCGCGAAACCGTCGTCATCTGGGACAAGGCGACCGGCAAGCCGATCCACAATGCCATCGTCTGGCAGGACCGCCGCACCGCGCCGCTGTGCCAGAAGCTGAAGAAACACGGCCTGGAGAAAAAGTTCACCAAAAAGACCGGCCTGCTGCTCGATCCCTATTTCTCCGGCACCAAGATCGCCTGGATGCTGGACAAGGTGAACGGTGCGAGAAAGCGCGCCGAAAAGGGCGAACTGCTCGCCGGCACCATCGACAGTTTTTTGATCTGGCGGCTGACCGGCGGCAAGGTGCATGCGACGGATGCCACCAACGCCTCGCGCACGCTGGTCTACAACATCGAGAAAAATGTCTGGGACGACGAGCTGCTCTCCATCCTGCGCGTCCCGGTGGCGATGCTGCCTGAGGTCAAGGATTGCGCCGACGACTACGGCGTGACGGAAAAAAGCCTGTTTAGCGCCGAAATCAAAATCCTTGGCGTGGCCGGCGATCAGCACGCAGCGACCATCGGCCAGGCCTGTTTCGAGCCAGGCATGATGAAATCGACCTATGGCACCGGCTGCTTTGCGCTGCTCAACACCGGCGCCGATCTGGTGCGCTCGAAGAACCGGCTGTTGACCACCATCGCCTATCGGCTGAACGGCAAGACCACCTATGCCTTGGAAGGCTCGATCTTCATCGCCGGTGCCGCCGTGCAATGGCTGCGCGACGGCATCAAGGTGATCGGCAAGGCCGAGCATAGCGGCGTTTTGGCTGCAACCGCCGACCCAACGCAGAACGTCTATCTGGTGCCGGCTTTCGTCGGTCTCGGCGCGCCGCATTGGGACGCCGAGGCGCGTGGCGCGATCTTCGGGCTGACCCGCAACTCTGGCCCGGCGGAGTTCGCCCGCGCGGCGCTGGAATCCGTCGCCTACCAGACGCGCGATCTCCTCGACGCAATGCGCAAGGACTGGAAGGGGGCGTCGGCCAAAACCGTGCTTCGCGTCGACGGCGGCATGGTGGCCTCCGACTGGACCATGCAGCGGCTGGCCGATATCCTCGATGCGCCGGTCGATCGCCCGACCATTCTGGAGACGACGGCGCTGGGTGCGGCGTGGCTTGCCGGCTCGAAAGCAGGCGTGTGGCCGAAGGCGAAGGATTTTGCCAAGAGCTGGGCGCTCGAGCGCCGCTTCAAGCCGGACATGGATGCCGACACCCGCTCGGCAAAACTGGCGGGTTGGCGCGACGCGGTGCGCCGGACATTGAGCGCGTCCTGATTTCGCACTTAAGACCAAGTCCGCGAAAAGACGAAGCCCGCGCCCATTGCCGGCGCAGGCTCCGTCCTACCCTAACTTCGCCCTAAACACATCAATAGGGCGAATTACACTGCCGCCGAGGGCCGTAGTTGGGCTGGAATGTGTTGTCCGAGGCGCGGTAGGAGCGATAGCGGTCGTAGCACCACTGCACATGCGCATCGCCGCCGTAGACGCGGTTGTTCTCGCTGTTGACGATCGCACCGGTGATCAAGGCGCCGGTGGCGAAGGCAGCCAGCGGGAACCAGTAGTCGCCGTGACGGCGATAGCCGCGGTGATATTCGCGATAGCCGCGATGGCCATTCCAATAGCTGCCGCTATCATTGTTGCGCGAGAACTGGCGGCCTACGCGGAAATCGCGATTGCCGGAATTGCGGTTGCCGTGGCGCATCCACCGCCAGTTGTCATGACGAGAATCGCCCACATTCACGATGTCGGACGAAGTTGCTGATGACTGGGGCACGAACATCTGGGCGGCATTGGCCGGCATAGCGGCGGCCGCGGCAAACGAAATTGACAGGGTGGTCGCCAGTAGACCCGTTGCGATCTTGTTCATGATCTTCTCCTTGAAGGGTGGTTGACGTCCCTTGTGAGACGAAAACGGCCCGCTCGTGCGATGGTTCCCACCAAAACAGTAAGTTGCTGATTTGTAATGTTTCTCGAACTCGGCGCGTGAGAAAAGGCGCGTCTCGCGCGCCAACAGATCGAAGCGGCGACCACGTTGCGGGAGCGGCTCACCGGGCTGGTGACGACGCAATTTGCGGCGCGTCTGGCGATGGCTGAAACCCCGGTCGAAGGGCCATCTTTTTCCGGTTGACCGGTCGCGGCACTCTCCCTATGTTCCGCGCAATTTCGAGGGCGGCCTTTAGAGCCCGCGGGAGCGCGTAGCTCAGCCGGTAGAGCAACTGACTTTTAATCAGTAGGTCTCGGGTTCGAACCCCGACGCGCTCACCAAAAACTGAAGAAAATCAAGGATTTGCGGGAGGTGAGGGCGGCCTTTTGTGTCCGCTGAAATCCATGTCCGCACTATGTCCGGAAAACTGGCCATTGTTTCGTCTGTGACAGTGCCACACTCGCCTTGGTTGATGCGACATCACGAGGCGATCATGGGTGTGATTGAGGACGTTCGAATAGTCGACTGGCCGGCGATCCCCTCAATTCACGTCGACGGACTCAACGGCGGCAACTTAGCCGACAGGTGTGGCTTACTAGCTACATACAAGGTTGCAGGTTTATGGCACTAAGTTCCTGACATTGTGCTGGGGATTCCGATGAAAGCCTTTCTTTTCGCTTCACTTATCGCGCTTTCGGTGACCGCGCCGGCGATCGCCGCCGACACCATTACTGCTCCTGTGGACACCCCTGAATGGACCTGGCAAGGACCTTACGCTGGTATCTTCGGCGCGGGGACGCTGGAACACTACAAGATACATGAGCCGAACATTGGTGCCGGTGCTACCCACAGCCCAGGCTCGGCAACAATCGGCGGCTTTGCGGGCTATAACTTCCAGTCCGGCACGATTGTCTACGGCCTCGAAGGCGAGCTTGGGTATCGCTTCAAAAAGAACACCTTCAACGACATTCCAGGACCAGGCGTCCTCGACGCATCCACCGGGTTGTTCGGCTCTGTAAAGGGTCGAGTCGGCATGGACATGGGCGCGTACATGCCGTTCGTCACTGCGGGTGTAACCGCGGCGAAGTTGAAGACGTTCTATCCAGGTGGCGACGCGGAGCGCGATGCCACCTTGGTAGGCGGCATCGTTGGAGCAGGTTTAGACGTCGCACTCACCCACAACGTGTTTTTGCGCGGAGAGTATGATTTCTCCTTCTTTGGCAAGAAATCGCTAGAATATTGCGGTGGCGGGTGCACACTCGAACACACGGTTCAGACGCACGACTTCCGCGTCGGCGTCGCGATGAAATTCTAGCAGTAGAGAGATCGCCCGCCAGCGTGAGCCGGCGGGCTTTCGGGAGGCACTCTCTGGCCACAAGAAACCCGCCGCTGTGAGGGGGCCCAAGGCGGCGGGTTCTGCACCTTGAATAGAGCGGCCGTATTCCTGAGAAAGCCGCTGCACGACATAAACCCGCAGAGGCGGCTCTTGTTCCAGACAATTTTAAGAACCGGCCAGCACTTCCTGCGATTTCAGATCCTCGCCCCACATGACGGTTTCGCCATAGGTGTCCGGGCATCGCTCGTCGTCTGCGGTTTCCACGTCGTCGCAAAAGTCGGCTTCCATCAAATCCAATGCCGTCACCAGCGACAGCGCCCGGTCCAGGAGATCGTTAAGCCGCTTCTCGATCGACTGGCGCCAGACGCGCGGGTCTGTTCAGGCGCTCCGAGACCAAGGGGTCAACCGGCTACCCTCAGAAGCAGTGCGACACCGATCGCATAGGGGATCAGCACTGCCGCCAAGGCGACCCACATGCCCGGATCGGCGAATACCTGCATCTGGCTGCGAAGCTGTTCCATTGCACCAAACGGCAAAAGGCCCGCTGTGTTTCCAAAAGCGCAAAAAAGCCGGCCACCTTTCGGCAGCCGGCCAGTTCCAACAGAAGGGAACGTTGCACTGATGGGGCAGTGCAACGCCCGAAGTGTTTCGAGGCTACAATGTTCCGAGGGGATTCACATCGAACCCGGTTCGATCTAGAATCTGGTCATGGAAGCGACCTTCGACTGTATCTCCAACGTCCACACAGAGCCCCGCCAGACGCATGACGTAGCGTCAAGAATCAGATATCGCTTGTGTTGCGGCGGACCTGATTACCGTCCGGCCGGCGCTGATCAGGCAATCTCCCACTGCGGCGCCGGCCATTTTCGTTGCACCCCGCGCGGGAGCCGCCTTGGCTGACGTCCATTAGCTCCCGCTCATCTTGACCCCGGGCGCAATGTATTGTCCGTATGAACTCGACGAGTGAGGGCACTGCATCGCCATGTAGGCGGTCGGCCCCCGCGGCCGTCGAGCGATGTTTGAGGGAGCAGCGCATTGTTCGTCGATTACTACGAACTCTTGGAGATCAGCCCAAACGCCAACTCGGAGACACTTGAGCGAATATTCCGCTACTTTGCGATGCGCTATCATCCCGACAATCAGCAAACTGGTAACGAAGCCCGCTTCAGCGAAATAGTAGAAGCACACAACGTCTTGAGGGATCCCGTTAAGCGCGCCCAGTACGATATCTCCTATCGAGAGCATGCCGGTGAGCGGCTTAAATTGGTCGAGGAGGCAAGCGACCCCAAAGGGGTCGAGAAGGATGCTTTGGTCCAGGCCAAACTGCTTTCGCTGCTCTATGTGAAGCGCCGCCAGGATGTCGGCAATCCGGGCATTGGCGACGTCGAAATCGAACGGTTGTTAGGCTGTCCACCAGAGCATCTGGAGTTTCATCTCTGGTACATGAAGGCAAAGGGATGGATTGCAAGAATTGAGAACGGGACAATCGCGATCACGGTTGAAGGCGTCGATCGCGCCGATTCCGAACTGCGTCGCGATACCACCATTCGGCTCCTGAGTAGAGACTAGAGAGGGTATCTGCCCAAGATTTCGCAAGGCTTCAAGGGAGCCTCGCGCGTCATGTGCCTCCGGTTCCCGATTGCCGCGCTGCCCGGGCTCTGGACCTAACACATAGCGGTAGAGCTGTGCCTCGTTGCGGAATGCTTTGTCGACAAGGCTGTTGTTGGCAAACCCACCATCGACGTCGACGATCTCCAGGCTGATTGGTTTTTCACCAGCCGAAAGGTCGTCGGGGTCTTTGACCATCGCCGGCCAGAAGGCGCAGTTCATCAAATGGGACGGGACAGGACCGGCACAGCCGCGGGAGAAGCCTCCAGGCTAGTTCTCCTCGCGGAAGTCCTGCAGTGAGGCGTGGCGGAGGTCCTCCTAGCCGCGCAGGTGCTTCACAGCTCAAGCTCATACGGGCACTCGGGAAGGGACCGAGTTTAAATCGGGTTATGGTTGCAGCGCGGATTAGACCATCAGGCTTAATTGCTGCGCTGTCATTCTGCGGGTAGGATCGGGGTGTGGTTAATGCCACTCTCCAGTGTGGTCGGCACCGTCACGTCACCCAACTGTAACGTTGCCCCCGACAGCGCCGACCACGCTCAATGTCGGCCGATTAGGCCGGGGCCCCCCGTGTACGAAACCGTACCTTTGAACCTCCTTTGCTAAAAAGAGAGTAAACAAATCCCTTCGCCGGAAGGGAGGCCGCGATGGATACAAAGAATTTAGAAATCGCACGTGCGGTGATGGAAACCAGCTTTCAGTTGCAGAGCCGGTCGATGACCGGAACAGCTGCGTTCCGCAGCCAAATGGACCACACCCGGCAAGCCATCCAAGACTCGCGCGAACTGCTCAAGCGCCTTCGCCAACGCTACCGCGAAGATATGGCCCAGGTGCTCGAAGCCGAGGACGATCTCGCGCCGATGCGCGTATCGGGGTTCGATGCCGACGTTCTCCGCTCCGCATTTCAAAACCTAGTCAGGGATGCAGACGTGCCCGAGTGTCAGTGGCGCGTTGTCGCTGAATGCTTGGTACGCGAATATGTCGGGTGTGAGCAGATCGAAGCCGGCTTGCTGGATTGGATCACGAAGAAGTAGTGCCCGTTTTTGTTGCGAGAAACCCGCCGCGCTGGCCTGGCACGACGGGCTCGATTTGCGGCTACATCCTTTCGGCATCGACCGCAGTGTCTCAACTTAGGACACCAGAAATTGTTCCGCCGGCCGTTCAGCAACCTTCCGTAGTCTTTTTTACCTGCCCAGGGGCTGCGGAACTGGCGCTTGTGTCCTGCTGGCCAGGCGCGGCCTGCTTGGCGCTACCTGTCTGTTGTCCTGGCGCGCAGTCCTTGGCCGAGTTCGAATTCGTTCCACTCGTAGTTGTCGAATCCGTTCCGGTCGTCGCTCCCTGGTCAGTGCTCGGCATCGTCGTAGTTGTTGAGGATCCGCCTGTAGTTGTCGAGGACCCGCCTGTGGTGGTGCTGGTCGATTGGGCAAAGGCGAACCCAGTTGATAATGCCGCAATGGCTGCAGCGCAGAGAAGCCGTTTCATAGTGAGCTCCGTTTTCCGCAAACGTCCCTTCAGTGACGAAACATCTCAGGGAAACGACGGTTCCAAAATCGGGGCAAGAAACCACCGGGGATTCACATATTCGCGATTTGGATCTAGAATCTCGGGATGGAAGCGATCTTCGATGATATCGCCAGCGCCCTCAGGGAGCCCCGCCAGGACGTGTGGCGCCCTGTCCGCGCCTTTGCCCTCGACATGGCCGGCAAGCTGTTCCTCGTTATTGGCTTAGGTGTTGGCTTCGGAATGGCGCTGGCTGGTTAGCGTAGATCTGCCCCGGCGATGCGCCGCGTGAATGCCCGCTCGACTCCAGCAACAGCCTCATCCTTCGTTTGGACTGTTCCGCGCGCGCCGCCGTCATGGCAGGTCCAGAACCAAGTGCCTGCGGCTGGACCGTGCATCGTCTTCATGATGCGGCCGACCTTTTCCTGCTGGAACGCTGCGGCGAAATCGAAGGGCGACGTCTGCCCTCCTATGACGGTCCGCGACCATGCCAGCCAAACGCGAGCACCTCGGCCGAGCACGAACTTGAACGCCTCATCCTGCTTTTCGAACGTCTGAAGAATTGCGCTTCCGTCGAGGACCTGAAAGCCGCGTTGATAGGCGAAGCGGACGGTGAGGCGATCTGCTGGCATGGCTCCGATATAGCGTTCAATCTTCCTCGTGGAAATCCTGGAAAGAGGCATGGCGCAGGTCCTCCTCGCCGCGCAAGTGCTTCACACGGCCGATAAGGCCCGGCTTGACCCATTGCGTGGCCGGCCGCTTCATTCCCTTCGGCGCCGGCCCAGCGTGTTCCTGGACGCGCTTCCATAGCCGTTCGCGAATTGCTCGGCTGGAGTTGATGAACGCCGAGCCGACATATTCCCCGGTCTTCCGATCGGCCATCAGCGCAAAGGCCGGCTTGCCCGGCTCTCGCTCCACGCCGAGCAAGTCGTATTCCTCCACCATGTAGCTTTTGATCTTCAGCCATGCGTTCGACCGGCCGCTGCGGTATTTGCTGTCACGGCGCTTCGATACCATGCCCTCAAGTCCTGCCTGATCGATCAGATGATAGATCGCCTTTGCGTCGGTGCCGGGCAGCGCTTGGCTGAATTGGATGCGAATATTGGTGGGGATCATGCTTTCGAGGATTTCACGCCGTTCCTCCAGAACCATGTCGCGCAGGTCGTGGCCGTTGAGGTGCAGGAGATCGAACGCAACGAAATAGAGGTCGTGCTGCCGGCGTGTGATCGCCTTGCGCAGCTCGGCGAAGTCTGACAGGCCGGCATCGTTCAACACGACGATCTCACCGTCGATGATGGCGCTCTCGGCGCCAAGCCTTTTAGCCGCGCCGGTCAGGTCCCGGTATTTAGCCGTCCAGTTGGCCGTTGCGGGTGAAGATGCGGACGTCGTGGTCGATGATGA
This sequence comes from Mesorhizobium sp. M1078, assembly GCF_040318615.1. Classification (NCBI taxonomy): domain Bacteria; kingdom Pseudomonadati; phylum Pseudomonadota; class Alphaproteobacteria; order Hyphomicrobiales; family Phyllobacteriaceae; genus Mesorhizobium; species Mesorhizobium sp. M1078. The sequence goes on along the minus strand of NZ_JAMYMP010000006.1, from coordinate 52,513 downwards.
TCTGCGACCGGTATCCGTCGAACTTGACCTCGTGAATCCATTCGCCGCCTTCAGGAGGCTTCTCGACGAGGGTCGGCAACAGAGGCTCGACAAACTGCAAACGCATGATCGCACTCACACCCGGCGACTCAATAAGCTTAAGCTAAAATGGTTCCAAAACCTCAAACTGACTGTGCCCCGAACAGCAGCAAAGGACGCTGTGGGGAGGGTCGGTGTTGCGACGCTAGTTGGAGGGAGCGCATCCGAGGGGCAGGCTACTGCGATCGATCCAACGAGGCTTATTACCTTGGGCGCCCCCACCAGAACAAAACACCCGACGGTCTAAGCCCGCGGGCGGTGAGTCTTCGCAGTTTGTCTCCGTCGTGGAATCGTGCATTATTTGATTCGGGGAGGCGGAAAGAATGACGGCAGAAATCTGCATTATGAACAGGCTGGCCGTTGTGCTTGCTGCAGACAGCGCCACAACCGTCACATACTGGGGCGACAATGGCCGAGAGGAGCGCTACTTCAAGGGCGCTAATAAAATATTCCAGCTTTCAAATTCGCATCCAGTTGGAATAATGATCTTTGACTCAGCAGACCTTCTGAAGGTTCCCTGGGAGGTGGTCATCAAAGATTTTCGGCGGACAATTGGGGATCGATCGTTCAACGATATACCCGGCTACGCTGCCGAATTCTTTGCCTATATCGATGGCAACAAAACGATGTTTCCCGATACGGTCCAGCAAGGAGCGTTCTTGGAAACAGTTCGCAGTGGACTGTTTTCCCTATTAGTATCGCCGGCAAGAGAGCTACAAGGAAGCGAGGCGCAAAAGAAGGCTGTGATCGAGGCGCATATTGCTGCAGAGATCCACCGTGTAGCCGAACTCGACGTACCTGCCTGCGTCGCGGCGCAAGCACTAGCTAGCGCAGTCGAGGCCAACCGCGCAGACATGGGCCAGTGGGCGGCTGGGCTAATGCAAGCATTCGATCTGCCTCAGATTGACGATATTGATGGTGCCGTGGAACTCGCCATTGCGAGAATTTTCAAACAGCCGGACCAGCATATGAGTACAGGGGGCTTGGTCTTCGCGGGTTTTGGAGAGCACGATATCTTTCCGTCGATGGCCCACTTCACCTCGTGCGGGCTACTCGCAGGTAAGCACGTCCACTTGCCAGGCGAGGCGATGAAGATTGACCACGAGACTCCGGCATGGATGGCGCCTTTTGCACAACGCAACATGGCAGACACTTTTTCAGCCGGAGTGAGTTTCGACATTTATTCGTCGACTCTGGAGTCGGTGACTGAGGGCTTGGCCCCTTTTGTCCAACGATTAGGAGAAGCCGCCCAATTCGATCCGGCAGCTATCGTAAATCTCGGCGATCTGATTGCCCAAGCTCGCGCGGAGATCGGAGACGCTATTTTGGAAAAGGCGAAAAAGGAACATGCAATACCTATGCGCCGTATTTTGGGCGCCCTGCCAGTTGACGAACTCGCCGAGTTAGCCGAAACGCTCATAAATCTTCAATCTCTTAAGGAGAAAGTTACCAAGCCATCCGCTTCGGTTGGAGGCCCGGTAGACGTTGCAGCGATAACACGATCAGAGGGGCTGGTCTGGATCAAGCGAAAGCACTATTTTGATTCTGCCATCAACTCGCGCTACATGGCGCGAATGAACGCCACCTGATAGCCCTTGGAGGACGGAATCCCACAATGGATAATCAGCAGAAGAATGAAAAGCGAATGACAACCACCAACACAGAGGCCACCAAGCGCATTCTTGATAAGGTCGCAGTTGATCGTTTGGACCGCGATGCGGAACGCAGCTATCGAGACTTCGTCAACAGCATCAACAAAGCGAAAGACAGCGAAATCGAGCGGACGCTGTTCCTGCGCTGAACGCATGCACCGAGTAGGCGGCCTGCTCTTACCGCAACACGCGTCACGCTGTCCCAAAGAGCTCAGGCCCGGCGGCCGATCCGCCGCATGAAATCGGTATCGCCCGCAATTGGCTTGAGTTCGCGCACGTTCATATGCTGGCGGTGCAATGCCGTCTTTTCCAGCCCGAGTGCATGGGTCTGGATCGCTGTCAGGGCCTTCTCTGCGACGTCTTTCAGAGGGTCGGATTGTTCGTACGCAGAGAACGAAAGGGCGTGCTCATTCGCGACCCTGAGCAGATAGGCATCGTCGGTCTCGCCCTTGCGGTCGACCTGCAGACGTTTTGCCAGAGCGTCGCGCAGCCGCAGGCGGTGATCGGCGGCGCTTTCGCCGTCGGCGCGCCGCGAATGTAGGGTGACAGCGGCCGCGGCCCATTGGCGAGCCCTGTAGGCCTTGTCATCCTCGTTCGCGAGCCGTTGGATGTGCATCGCCCGGCAATCTACCAGGATCGCCGGGCTAACGGTCTTGTTGCTTTTGCTGCCAGGGTCCTTCTGTGCGTTCGCTGCGACTATGGACCAAAGCCGGGCTTCGAACGCTTCGTCGGTTTCACCGATGCGGACAGGGAGCACAACATCGGCGCGCATCGTTCCGATTGTGTCCACGACCCCCCGTCGGATCGCCTTCACGTCAGCGACAAGGTCCGCTCGGCCGGCCGCCAGCGCCGCGATGTTGGTGCCTTCAATGGCTAGCATGTGCTCGTCGATCACCTTAGCGGTGTGACAGACGCCGGCCAGAAGCTCGAACATGGTCTCGTAGGCGTCGGCGAGCGGTGCATAGTGCTCGGTCTTGGCAGCGACGGCCTGCCTTCCGACCGTGGCGTTGCGCGAGGCTGTCTTGGCTTTAGCTAGCATGGCCTTCGTCGGCTCGACGGCGGCCGTGAGTGACTTGACCATCTGCTCGGCGTCGCGGAGATCGTTGTGCAGCTTTTCGATGTTGCCGCCGTTCAACACGACGTCGGCGCGGCTTTCATCGAGCTCGGCATACCGGGCCAGATATCGCGCGATGTCGGTTTCAAGGCGGTCTACGACACTCTGCAGCCTGGCCACCTCGGCTTCGAGCGCGGCGGCGTCTTCGGCAGCCGGCGCTTCGGGCTGGGCGCTCAGGAGTTCATCGAGCGGTGTCACTTCGCCCGGCCCGTAGGTCTTGATCTCGGGGCTGGAGCGTTCGGTAAGCCGCGCGAGGTCGAGCTCGCTCAATTCGCCGGCACGGCGGTGGGCTGGCATTCCGGCGCTCAGGGCCTCATCGACCTCATCGACCTCATCGATCTCGCCGAGCTCGTCGGATCCAGCTTGTCGGTCGTTAAGCAGCCGGTCGGACATTGCTTGTTCGTCCGCGTTCGCGGCCCACTCTCGGGTGATGCTGGTCATGGTCTTGGTCCTTGTGTTGGTGGAAGCGGCGGGAATGGCGAGATCTTCGGCACGCCGCTGCCCGGTCGGTCTCGATCTCGCAGGAACGCCACGATCCGCGCGAAGTCCCCGATGAGGCGCTGTGCAAAGGGCACGGCCGGTACTGGGGTAGCGGCGCCGTCGTAGGGTGCGCGATACTGCCCGAGCGGACTGCTAGTCACCGGCGGAATGCGTTTTGTAATGGCTGCCATGATCAGGTTCTTTCGAGGTAACCGGCGATCGTGCCGGCAAGCCGCTTGGACGCCGCCGGCGGCGGCGCGCGACGAGATTTTCCCAGACCGAGATCAGCGAGTACCCGACGAAGTGTGTTGGTGGAGGTGCTGTAGGCGGCAGCGTTGATCGGCTTCCCGCCGGCCATGTCGCTTTCGGCCTGCTCGCAAATCACCGATAGGGTGGCAGCGCGGCGCAACAGTAGGGCTTGAGCGTCGGATGGCGCGCCGCCGATGGCGTCACTGAGCAGTGCCAGCACATCCCGATAGCGCCTAGCCACAGTCGAGCGACCGTCGACGCGATCGAGGAAAAGCTGTCCGCCAGTGGTCAGACGGCTTTGGGCTTCGACCTTGGCCGCTCTTACAGGCTTGTGCAGGGCTGCTACGTCGCTAGCTGTAGGCATGGTTTACGCTCTGATCGCGGACATCGTGCGGACACGAGGCAGTCATCGACCCATAAAGTCAAGCAAAATCAATATACTTGTCCATAATTGTCTACTGATAAAACATCAGTGTCATGCCTTGTCCTAGCGCTCGGGGAGCTGGATGTCGCAGGCAAAAAGTCACCAATCGGCGCGGGGGTCTCCCATTGGTAAGGCTTCTCCATCGCCACCTGTCTCTTCCTGCCACCCTAGCGGCTCTTCGTGCTCCGCTGGCGGCCGACCACGGGCGGCGCGGCGTTCGGCGAAGCGGCTGCGGGCGTCGGCGGGTGCCGCGGCAGTGACAGTGGCAGGCAGCAGCACGACGTCCTTCATCATCTCCTTGAGGGCTGCAGCGCCTTCAGCTATCCGGGCCTCGCGAGCGACCCGCTCTGCCCGGTCGCGTTCGAGTGCGGCAGCGCGCTCTGCCTCTGCAACGGCGTTGCGGTGCAAGCTACGGGCGTCCTGTCCGATCGCTCGCTTGGCGCGACCGCGATCAAGCGCGTTTGCAAAGTCTGGGTAGCTCAGCCGCCAGCGTGAGAGGGTGCGGATCGTGAGTTTCAGCTCGGCTGATAGCTCATCGAGTGTTGCGCCTTGCTGGGCTAGCTGGAGCGCGACGGCACGATGGCGGGGGTACGATGAGGGCCGTCCGTCCCAGTTGCCCCAGGCGCCCGGCGGCCGCGCATCAGGCGGCTGTGAGAGGGCGTTCAAGGCCTTTTCCGAGGGCTCTTTTTTAGGGTGTAACACCATTTGTATAGACATATGCGATGGCCGTCAGGCTTTGCGGTCGTTAGGAGCCTGTTTTACCTCTTCGAGCCACGCTCTGATTTTTTGGTCTCTCTGTTGTTTTGCCAGCTCTCGCGCTCGGCGTTCGGTGGCTGTCTCGGCTAACGGCGGGGGTTCGCTCAACGCCTTCCGAAGCAGCTCGTCGAGTGCGTGTCGCAGGTCGTCGTGGTTGTCTTCCACGGCAGTTTCCTTCCAAGCTGCATCGTCGGGCTCTGCCGGCGGCTTAAGAGCGACGGTCATGACCTTCCTAACGGCTGTATGCCGCCCGCATGTTTTCGATGTCGATGTAATTCCGACTTTGGCGACGATGGCGAGTTCTGGTTTTTTCTTTGCAGTCCGAAGTGCAGTGCAGGGTGCGGTGGTGCTATGCGTTGTGCCGTTGGGTTTGGGGTCCGCTGCAGTCGGTGCAGCTTAGCTTTGAACTCTTCTCTTTTTACCTTGTTCATATTGTCTCTCTTATAGCGAATTAGTGTCAAAGACCCCGAACCACCCCGAACCAGGCTTTGGAAAATAAGGGTTTTATATGTTTTTTGACCCCGAACCGGCCCCGAACCAACCCACACCCAAACACCGCGACCCCGAACCGCATCACGAACCTCGAGGCGACCGAGGCCGCCCCTTAAACGACCAAGACGTTGGCGGTTCGACCCCGAACCGAGTTTGGGGTCGGTTCGGGGTCGGAGTTTGGGGTACCGCCTCCAAACCGCGAGCCCACGCACGGTCGGCGTCGCTGCTGTAGACACTGTCGCGCATCTTGATCCCTTTGAAACAGTACTCCCGCGAACCGGCCTCGCGCGTGTTAATGGTGCTGATCTCACCAGGCCGTATCGCGTACAGGTTGCGAGCGAACACTGAAGCATCGACGGACCTGTAGCCCCGGTCCTGCCGCCACCGCTCGTAGAGCTGGTAAAGAATGTGCTTACCGACGCGGAAACCGGCACCCATCTCGCACATCTCCGAGATGAACGCGTCTTCCACCGACGACAAGGCGGCGATGTTCCTGACACCTTCCAGCGCGGTCGCGGATTGTGTGAAACGACCTTCCTTCTCGAGATCGGCCAAACCGTCGAGTGCGGCGTTCAGGATGCCGGGCAGCTCAGGGCTCAGCTTGTTCTTGAGCTCCCGATCCTCGCGACCCTTAAACGACACCGAGAACATCATCAGGATGAAGCGGCCTGCTACCGCCGTCGAGGCATCGCCCAGATACGGGATCTCGTTCGACAGCCACATGATGCGCGTGCTCAGGCGCCCGGTCCACGCCTTCTTGTTCTTGCGGGCCACAGCGATGCCATCCTCGCCGCTGATGCTCAGTAGTCGTTCCACCACTGTCTGTGTGTTCTTGCCGGCCGTACGTGTGTCCGCGATGATCGCCAGCGACTTGCCTATCAGGTGCTCCGTTCCGAACGTCTGGCCGAGATCGGCTTGCGACAGCGGCGTGGCGCTTGCGCCGAGAAGCTGAGCAGCCAGCCACGAGATGGTGCCTTTACCGCCGCGCGGGGCGCCGATGAGGCCGAAGACGCTCTGTAGATCGGTGCGACCTGAAACCAGATAGCCGAGCATCTGCCGCACCGTCCGCGACGTTCCGTCGTCCGTCGGCCACAAGGAGCGCTCGAAGTTCGCAAACAACGGACATGTGGCCGACGGATCGTACACGATGGGTGTGTGCACCACATTGAAGTAGAGCGGCGAGTGAGGCATCAATTCTCGTGTCCGGACGTCGAGCAAGCCGTTGGCGCAAGCGACCAGCGTGCCGGTCGTGCGGCCGTCCGCCCAACTAGGCGTCTCCACCTCATCCCCGATAAGCAGTACCGCTTGCAGCGCGTGCTTGAGATTGGCGAGCTTGTGACGATCCGGCATCCACAACGCCGGGCCTTTCGAGGTGTCGTACGTTGCGTCGATGGTGAACTCGTACAGGCGCTTGTCTAGGGTCTCTTCGCTGACTTCGGCCCAATGCGACCCCAGCCAACCCCACCACGACCCGCGCCACCGACGCAAAGTCAGTTGAGCGGCATCGCCCTGGTAAGTGCAATGGGCGCCCACATACTGCTGCGCGACTTTGATCGGCTCGGCGGGCGAGCACAGCTCCGCCCGGAGCTCCCGGTCGTCCTGCTCGCCCGCATGGTCATTCATCCGCGACAGACAAAGCGCGACGCCATCTTTGAGTGCCTTCCTCTCGTTTCCGAGACCTAAAGCCCGAGCGGCCTGTTTCTCGCGCTGCACCAGCTCGACAGGTCCTACGTCGGACAAGGCCAAGATGCGGGTGATGACGTCGCTGCGCTCGCCAGCCGCGTCGATCGCGCGCGTCGCGGTCTCGTTGTCGTGCTTCAACTGATAGACCTTCGAACCGTGCGCAAAGCTATGGATAACCGGCTTCAGCCCGTCGTTCAGGAATATCCTGCCGACGGGGCGCCCGCCGTCGTAGTCCGGCTCGATAGGGTCGAAGCAGACCCGTCCGTCGTATGTCCTGCCTTCGCCGCTCAGCAGCGTCTCGACAGAAACGACCGTGCCGTCGTCCAGCACGACATCGTCCGAACCGATCAACACGCCCGCCTCGAACCGTTTGACCGAGGCGCGTTCTGCCGCTTCCCTCGGGATGCCCTTGGCCATCAAGACGCCAGTGTGCTCGCGAATGCGCCCCGCGATGAGCTTCTCTTTCTGCGGCGTGAGAGCCTGCCGCGCCTTGTCCGTATTCGTACGAGCGAGCTCGCGATCCTCGTCGCTGATAAGGACCGACGCGGCGGCCAAGTAAGGTCCGTCGTCATCATACACGACATCCGCATCGCTTGCCCTCTCCAGACCTGGGCCGAGGTCGGCGCGCGGATAGTCCGGCTGCGTGGGGCGCGCCATGGCCTGGTCGGCGATGCTCCTGAAGAGCACAGAACCGCCGGCCGACAGGAAGGCAAAGCGGAAAACGCCTTGAGCCCAGCAACGTAGATGCAAGACATCGAGAAGCCGCGGTATTTCGCGAGCGTCGTCGACCGGGATGTAGGCCCGCCAGCCGCCGGGCCCCTTCACCAATTCGCCGCTCTCGTCGACGATCATGCTGGAAGCGCTGGCGCGAACCAGGACCGGACACTCGTTCGCCTCAGGCAGGATTTTAGCAATCGCTGCAGAAACCTCGTCGTGCGTTTCCAGACGGAACGGTTCTGCGTCCGGGTAGACCGCCGCGAGTTCCGCCTGCGACTTGTGGTCTACGTCGATACGCAGCACGCCAGGCCCTTCACGAAAAGCGAGATAGTCCGTCGTCGCGGCCACGACCGGCGTCTCGGGACCGTAGTAGGCTCTTGCAGCAGGCCCCGCCTTTCGGGGGAGAAGCCTCGCGCCTTCCACGCCAGGCGCGTACGTGCCTGAGAAGAACATCGTGTGTGCGTCGGCCGTACAGATATGGTCGAACATCTCGGCGGCGGTCGCGAACTCTTCGGTGATCGTCTCGGCCGCGTTGGCGCGCTCGTCGAGCAACGCCGTCTTCACGATCGATCCATTCGGCGCGCGCTCGAGCCGCTTGCCCACGGGCTTGGTGTAAACGCAGCCGCTAACGCGGATCGGCTTTTGGTTGGCGAGGTTCTTCATGGTCATGCACTCTCTGTTATCCGCAGGCCGGGCCACTTCAGGCGCTTCGCCCAGGCCTCGCCGATTTCGATATTGCTGAGGCGTCCGGCGCATGCTTTGCAGACACCGGTGCCGATGGCGACCGGCCCCATCTTCACAGGCACCGCGACGAGGACGGCTTCAGGCGGGGCGCCGATGCCGAAAGTTTCTTCGCAAGCGAGGCAGAGCCGAGAGCTAGGATCGTTGGCCTCGACCGCATTGCACTGCCGCAGATAGGCTTCAACGGCGTCGCATACGGCTCGGGAGCTGGCATCACCTTCGTGCGCGTCTACGATAAGGAAAGGCAACACCTCTCGGCGCACCACATGCAACGTCGCCTGGAAAGGGCCGCCGGGGAACCAGCGGCCGTTGTTTTCAAACTCTTTGACGCCCCGGCGGGAAGCCGCCGCTTCTCGGCGCCGCTCAGTACGGTTGGAGCGCCCGGTAGGCGCGTTCATCGGGACACCGCTAGGATCGCGGCGAGCAAGATCATGTTCGAGATTTTGAGGGCAACACAGATGCTCAGCCAGCCGGCGATCGCGAGTGCAAAGCTGCTAGCGGTTATGTTGGTGATTTTGGGTGTGGTCATGGGGGCGGGTCCTTTGCTGGACCGGCCGCGCAGAGCTTGACAAAGGCGAGGTAGGATTTTATTTCCTATGAACACTGTTCAGGTGTTCTTTTTGGTCCTTACCCCGCCGGTCGCTTCAAGCGGCCGGCTTTTCTTTGTCATGCTGCTCTGCGGGGGTTCGGCTTACGCTCGCGGCGCTCTAGCCACTCGCGAACGGCAGCTAGCCGGTACAGTTTACGCCCACCTACGATAAGACTGGGGATGCCATCTGGCTGATTTTCGTATCTGGCAACCGTGCGCTCCGAACAGTGCAACGCGCCCGCCAGCGAAGCCCGGTCGGTATACCCGTCTAGAAGTGCATCCATCTCGCTTCTCCAATGTCTGCCCGTGCAGGGCAATTGACGTTGGACGACAAGATCGGACAATCAGCGTGTCGTAATGGCGTAAAAGCGCGTTTGTCTTTTTATTTTGGGCTTCGGCGCCTGTATAGCCTGACGTGTGTTTTGTAGTGGGGGATTTTCCACCAATTAGTCACCGTTGCCTTGGCGGCCTCCAATGATGAGCTACCGAGCAGCGGCTTGCCATCTTTCTTCTTCCCTTCGAACAGATGCTTAGCGACTGCGTACACCGACGCTTGGTCAGCCTTGAGGTCTGCCTCGAACAAAATTGCAGCCCAGTAGGCTTCATCTTTGGCGGCCTGCACAGGCGAGACGGTATCGACGTTCTCGACGTCGGATTTACCCGGGTCGCTCTTTTTCAGCTTGCCCGTGAGGACCGCACGGACCAACCGTCCAAGCTCGTAGGGTATCGGTAGCTCGGCGCTGACGTACTGCTCCACCAACTGCACGATGGCCGCCTTGACGGTCGTTTTCGAATACCCCTGCTTCGGCGCGCCCGCAGCCAGCGCCTGCCAGCGCTCCCACAAGGCGCGCGCTTGCCCAGCCAGAACGGCCGGATCATCCTCGTCTACTGCGCATCCTCTGAACACGCTGGGCAGGCTGTCAGACATCGGCTTTCCCCCAACCCCGGTATAGATCGACGCCCGCCACGTAGTGCCAAAGCCACCGCCATTCTTGCACCATGGCCTCTGCTGCCTCTTGGGAGACGCTTCCGATCGGAAGTACTCCCTCGTTGAGGAGATGCTTGGCGACCGACTGCTGCGTCGGTGGAGCAGCTTGCGGATGCCTTGCCTCGAAAAGGACCGCAGCGTCGTAGGCCTTTTCCCAACCGGCTCGGATCGGTGCCGCGCTAAGAAGTTGTACGGCCATCACTGCAAGCCCTTGCGCGCGGCGACGTCGGGCGACATGGCCTCGGCGTCCCGCGGCTTTTGCGAGGCGCGCCTCGGCAGCGCGTCGAGCAATGCCCGATCTTTAAGCCGGGCGAGATCTGCTTCGTCCTGCATCGCTTCCATAAGTTCGTCCGCCGCCTGTTGTAGCGTCTTCATGGTCAAGCTCCTTGCCTGATAGGAACGATCTCCGCCGACGCCGCGCCGCTCACGCTCTCGTCTGTGTTCGCTGGCGCCAGTATAGCGGCGACGCGCTCCGTGGCCTGTCGCAACGGGTCATCCATCAAGTGCGCATAGCGGGCCGTGGTGGCCGGCTGCGTGTGCCCGAGCAGGGCGCCGATGATCGGCAGCGACAGGCCGGCCGACGCCAGGACTGAGGCGTAGGTGTGCCGCAGGTCGTGTAGGCGCGCGGTCGGGGTAAGGGTGATCCGCTCTCTGCCTCTGCTGTCCGTTGTAACGGCCGCCTGAACGATCCCTGCAGCGAGGCACAGCTCACGCCATGCCTTCTTGATCTCGATCCGGTGTGGGCTGCCGCGCCCCGGAAACACGTAAGGCGACATGTCCGCGCCACGCTTCGCGGCTATCTTCTCTGCGGCGGTATGGATGCCTACGAGTAGCTGCCGGGCAGGGGCGGAGAGGGGGACGCGGTGCAGCGTCTTCTGCTTCGTGGTCGAGCCAGGTTTCGTCCACACGCCATCCTTGATGTCGAACTGATCCCACTTTGCGGCCTGGACCTCGCCACGGCGCGCGCCGGTCAGCAGCAGCAGCCGCACAATGTTCGCGGCTTGTTGGTCCTCGTGCTCGGCAAGCGCTTTCGTCAGGCTGGCCAGCTCGGCGACAGACAAATAACGATGGCGCTTCTGCTCATCATTGCGCTCGATGCCCTTGGCCGGATTGTCTGCTCGCCACCTCCACTTGATGGCGAGCCCAAACATCTTCGACAGAACGGCCACCGTCCTGTTTGCTAGATACGGCGCGCCTTTCGAAATCTTCCGGTGCAGTTCATCGATGTCGGAGAACTCGACGTCAGCAACCTTCTTGTTTTTCAGAGCGGGCATGACGTGGTTCTTGATCAAAGCCTTGTAGTCGCGAGAGGTTGAAGCTCGCTTCTTGGTCAGATGCTCTTCTTCGAAACGGTCGCATAGGTCGGCCACGGTCTTTGCGTCGCGCGTCGCGGCAACGTCACCCATTGGGTCAGCGCCCACATCAATCTGCTGCTTGAGGCGTTTCGCCTCCTCGCGTGCAGGACCGCTTTTCCAGTCCGGGAAAGAGCCGATCGTATATCGACGCTCCAGGCCGGAGCGAGTGCGATAGTTGAGGATGAACGATCGCGCGCCGGCCTTGGTGACGCGAACGCCGAAGCCCTTCACATCGTCATCATAGGTGATCTTGTTTCCGGTGGCCGGGGTCGGCAGTCTTTTGATTTCGGCGTCAGAGAGCTTCACGGGTTCAAAGTCCTGTGTCCGCACTGTGTCCGTCCGAATGACGGTTATCAGAGTGACAGCATTGTCCTAGCTTGTCCGACGGATGTCAAATAATGTCCTTTTCAATCAAAGTCTTATCGGTTGTTTTCCGAATTTCACAACAAAAGCAACGGCTTGCCGGAAGGGACAAAAAGGAACTTTTAATCAGTAGGTCTCGGGTTCGAACCCCGACGCGCTCACCAGAAATATTTCGTGCGGAAGTTGCCCTGTCAGCAGCCCCCATCGCCCCCTACAATCGCCGCCCGGTCTTGACGTCGAACAGATGAGCGCAGGCGCGGTCGATCTCGATGCGCATCTGCTCGCCCTGTTTCAGTGCCAGCCGCTCGCGGAAAAGGCAGGAGATTTCTTCTCCGGCGCAGTTGACCCTGGCAAAGATTTCCGAACCCGTTGCTTCCAGAAGCACGATCGTGCCGGGGATTCCTTTGGCGGTCGTCGCTCGGATGTGTTCGGGGCGGATGCCGTAGATGAGGTCGCCGCCGGGTATGTTTGCCAGGTCGATGCCTTCCGGCAGCGGCAAGATCAGTCCACCGGCGCTGCGGAAAACACCTTCCTCGACATGGCCCCGAATGAAATTCATCGCCGGCGAGCCGATGAACCCGGCAACGAAGAGGTTGGCCGGGCGATCGTAGAGATCGAGCGGCGCGCCGATCTGCTCGACAAGGCCGTCATGCAGCACGACGATCTTGTCGGCCATGGTCATGGCCTCGATCTGGTCGTGGGTAACGTAGATGGTGGTGGTTCCCAGCCGCTGGTGCAGCGCCTTGATCTCGCCGCGCATCTGCACGCGCAATTTGGCGTCGAGATTGGACAGCGGCTCGTCGAACAGGAACACCTGCGGGTCGCGCACGATGGCGCGGCCCATGGCGACGCGCTGGCGCTGGCCGCCGGAAAGCTGACGCGGATAGCGGTCGAGCAGCTTGTCCAGGCCGAGAATGCTGGCGGCCCTGCCGACGCGGCCGGCGGTGTCGGCCGGATCGGCTTTCTTGATCTTCAGGGCAAAGCCCATATTGTCGGCCACCGTCATATGCGGATAGAGCGCGTAGTTCTGGAACACCATGGCGATGTTTCGGTCGCGCGCCCTGAGATTGTTGACGAGGCGATCGCCAATGGCGATCCTGCCGCCCGAGATCGTTTCCAGTCCGGCAATCATGCGCAGCAGCGTCGACTTTCCGCAGCCCGACGGCCCGACCAGGATGACGAATTCGCCATCGGCGATGTCGACGCTGACATCGTGGATGATCTTGGCGGCTCCGAAAGCCTTCTGAACGTTGTTGATTGTTACCGATGCCATTGGATTTCTCCCGGAAATGAGTGATGTCGGGGCCGTGCCTCAGCCGCCCTTGACGGCGCCTGCGGTCAGCCCGGCGACGATCTGCCTTTGCGCGAACAGGGTCAGCACCAGCACCGGCAGCGTCACCACAAGTGCTGCGGCGGCGAGCGGACCCCACCTCACCTGCTCGTAGGAAAGCATGTTGTAGACGGCGACCGGCAGCGTGCGAGTCTCGCGGCTGGCGAGCACAATGCCGAAGACGAAATTGTTCCATGAGAAGATGATCGACAGGATGAAGGCGACGACAATGCCCGGCTTGGCGATGGGCAAGGCGACCAGCCGGAACACCTGCCAGGAACTGGCGCCATCGATGTTGGCCGCTTCTTCCAGCTCCATCGGCGTGGTCTCGAAATAGCCGATCATCACCCAGACCACGATCGGCACCGTCACCACCAGATGGATGATGATCTGCGGCCACAGCGTGCCGAGAATGCCGACCCACTGGAACAGCAGGAACAGCGGAATGAGATAGGAAAGCCCCGGCGTCATGCGGGCGATCATGATGACCACCGCCGAGCGTTCGGCCTTGAGCCGCGCGATGCCATAGCCCGCCGGCACGCCGATCAGCAGCGCCAGCAACGTTGCCGTGCCCGTCACCAGAACCGAATTCCAGAAATAGAGCAGGAAATTGTTCTCCTCGAATACCTTCACATAGTTCGACCAGGCGAGATGTTCCGGGATCAGGATCGGCGGGTAGGCACCGTTGTCGATCTCGAACTTCAGCGACAGTGAGATCATCCAGAGGAAGAACAGGATCGCCGGCGAGACGAAGACCAGAGCCGCGAAAAACAGCCCGATCCGGTTGAGCAGCCGTGAACTCATCTATTTGCCCTCCACCCCGATCCATTGGGAGCGCTGGCGGAGCATCAGCAGGATGAAGGACAGCGCGACGATGACGATGAAGAACACCACGGCCATGGCCGAGCCATAGCCGATGTCGTAGTAGGAGAAGGCGGTGTTGTAGAGATAGATGTTGATGGTTTCCGAGGCCGTGCCCGGTCCGCCCTGGGTCATCGCGTAGATGATGTCAAAACTCTTCAGCGCATCGATGGTGCGGATGATCATGGCGATCATCAGGAACGGCGCGATCATCGGCAAGGTGAGATAGCGGAACTGCTGCCAGGCGTTGGCGCCGTCGATCTCGGCGCTCTCGAAGGGCTCGCGCGGCACGGAGGCCAAGCCGCCCAGCACGATCAGCATCACCAGCGGCGTCCACTGCCAGGTCTCGACCGCAACCAGGGACGGGATGACCGTCCTGGCGTTAAAGATCCATTCCTGCGCCGGAATGCCGACCAGCGACAACAGATAGTTGAGCACGCCAAGCTGGGGATGGAACATCATCGTCCAGACCAGCGCCACGGCGACTGGCGTTGCCATCATCGGCATGACGAAGACGCCGCGCAACAGGCCGCGCAGCGGAAATTTGGCGTCGAAGATCAGCGCCGCGACAGTGCCAAGGAACATCGGCGCCGCGACCGAAAGCGCCGTGTAGGTCAGCGTATGGAAAAGCGATTCCCAGAAGCGTTGGTCGACTGCCAGCCGCAGGTAATTTTCCATCCCGGCAAAGCTTCGCGCCTGTCCGAGGGTCCAGCGGTTGACGCTCATCCACAGCGTGAAGGCCCAGGGAAAGACGATCACGGCGCCGACGACGACGAGCGCCGGGACGACGAAAGGCCAGTAGTTGGGAGCCAGACGGATGGTCTGGCCCCCTTCGATGGCTTGCGTCGTCACCCCGGTGCGTTCTGGGGTGATGGCGGACATCAGCCTTGCTCGCTCCGGTCGAGCACCGGCTGGAACTGCTCGGTGGCCTTCTTCAGTTCCTCTGCCGGATCGGCGCCGGCGATCAGATTGGTCAGCGCCACGCCATAGATGTCGCGGAACTCGGTGACCGGAATGATGACCGGCAGCGACAGCCGGCTGACATTGCCCGAGCCGACCACGGCATCGAGCCAACTCGCCGGCATGGTGACGCCTTCGCGCACCTTGGGGTCTTCCAGCACCGACTTGCGGAACGGCACGCCGGCGCCAGCCTGCAGCAGGCGCGCACCCATCGCAGGCGAAATCGCCCACTGGCAGAACAGATAGGCAGCTTCCTTCTTCTCGCTGGTGGCCGTCACGCCGAGGCCGTCACCAAAGGTGCCCGCGGCATGCGCCTTGGGGCCCTTGGGCATGACGCCGTAGCCGACCTTGCCGACCACACGCGACTTTTCCGGATTTTCCATCGGCGGGGCAAAGCCGACGCCATCGAACCACATGCCGATCTTGCCTTGCAGGAAGGCGGACTGGGCTTCGGCCCAGTTGAATCCGGTGACGCCTGGAGGTGCCGACTTGGTCATCAGCCGCTGGTAGAGGCTGGCGGCCTCGATCGCCTCGGGCGAGGTCGTGCGCAGCTTGCCCTTGTCATCGAGCGGCGTCATGTCGTAGCCGAGCATCAGCGACGTCCATACCGGCGTGTTGGCGTTTTTCAGGCCGCGGGCGACAAAGCCGTAGGTGTTGGTCGACGGGTCGGTCAGCGCTTCGGCGGCCGCCACCAGTTGCTCGAAGGTTTCAGGGTATTTGAGGCCCTTGGCCTCGAACAATTCCTTGTTCCAGTAGACGATCCAGTAATCCACCGAGAACGGCAGCGAGCGCAGCACGCCCTGGCCGTCCTTGGCAAACAGCATGCCGGCATCGGCGAAATCGGTTTCCACCAGCGCAGGATCGGTCAGGGTCGGGTCAGCGAGATAACCTGATATGTCGGCCAGCCAGTCGCCCTTTTCGAACTGGCGCTTCTGCACGTGGTAGCTCAGATGCACGACGTCGAAGCTCGGTTTGCCGGAGCTCAGTTCGATCACCGTCTTCTGGCGCTGCTGCTGTTCCGGCGTCGCTTCGGCATTGACCTTGATCCCGGTCAGTTCCTCGAACTCGGCGATGTATTTTATCAGCGTGTCGCTGCGCGGGCTTTTCACCAGATTGACGTCAAGCGTCGTTCCCGCAAAGCGCTTCCAGTCGACGCCGGCGGCAAAGCTTGGGCGAACGCCCGCAAAGCCGGCGGCGGCAAGCGCCGCGGTTCCCTGAAGCAGTTGCCTCCTGGTTGGGTTGAACAGATTGCACGACATTTCTTCCTCCCGGTTGTTGTCGTTATCGATTGCATCGCGGACCGCGGTGCGGCTCAGGTTTCCTCAGATCTGCAGCGCCAGCCGGCGCGCCTTGTCGATATGCAGACTGATCGCCTCGACCGCCTTCCCTGGATCGCGGCTCTCCATGGCTTCGATCACCGCCAGGTGCTCGCGCATCACCGGCACGACGCGCCCGTCGATACGGAACCGCTCCTGGTGGATCAGGCGGATCTTCACCGAATTGACCAGATAGGCCTTGGCGATGATCTCGTTGCCCAGCGCATCGATGAACGTGTCGTGCATGGCCCAGTCGATGGTCTGCGCCTTGGCCTCCATCTCCGGCGTCGGGGTCTGCGCAAGCGCCTGGGCATGCATGTCCTCATGCTCGCGCCGCAAGCGGGCAAGCTCGGCATCGGAGGCGCTGACCGTAAACAGCGCCACCGCTTCACGCTCCATGAACAGGCGGAACTGAAAGGCCTCGCGGATCAGGCTGATATCTATATGGGCGATCTGCATGCCGCGCTGCGGAATGGTCGTCAACAGTCCTTCCGCCTCGAGACGCGGCACGATCTCGCGAATGGCGCCGAGCGGCAGTCCGGTGAAGGCAACCAGCTCACGTTGCGACACGAACTGGCCCGGCTTGAAGTCGCGCGCCAGCAAATGCCGCGTGAAGCTGGCATAGGCCTTCTCCCTGAGGGTGGTCGGTTCGTTGCCGTCTTCCATTTCGGCGCGCTTCCCTTTGCCGGTCAGGCCGGTTCCCTGGCAAACAGGCTGTCATAGGCTGCGGCAAGCTGCTGCTGCCCTTGCAACGCAATCGGCTCCAGCGGCGGACGGACCGCCAGCCAGCGCTCGTCGCCGGTCTTGCGCGCCACCATGACCTTTACCGCGGGGGTGACCGGATATTTCAGCAATTCGAGCACAAAACTTTCGACGCGAGGATCGTCGCGCCCGTCCTCGGCCATGGCGCGGATTTCGCCCGGGACGAAATTGGCCATGCCCGAGATTGCACCTTGAGCACCCAGTCGCACCGCACGCGCCAGATGCCTTTCATCGCCGATCAGGATCACCAGATCGCCATAGGCGGCAAGCAGCGCCTCGCTGTAGCTCCAGTTTCCACCGGAATCCTTCACCCCGGCGACCACGTCGGGAAAAGCAGTGCGCAATCGGCCGATCAGGCCAAGCGAAAGCTGCACCATGGTAACCGAAGGGATGTTGTAGAGCAGCACGTCACGGGCGAGGGGGCCAAGCGCGGCAAAGACGGCGGAGAACCAGCCGAAAAGGCCCTCCTCGCCGACATTCTTGAAGTAGCTCGGCGGGGCCAGCAGAATGTTTCGGGCGCCTCGCTGCAAGGCATGCTGTGCCTGTTCGGCGGCGTCTTCGGCGGCGTCGACCAGCACGCCGGCAACGAGTTGATGCGGCAAGATTCCAGCAGCCAGCATGGCTTCGTTCACCGACCGCCGCTCCGTCGTGCCCACCGATGCGCCTTCCCCTGTGGTGCCGAAAAGCGTCACGCTGCCGCAACCCTGCGCCAGGCAACTTTTGGCCTGAGCGATCATGAGGGCGGTGGCGATCTGCCCTCGGGCATCGAAAGGTGTGGCGAGAGCGGCCGAAAGGCCAAAGCGTGATGTCACCGGAAGGTCTCCGAAGTAGGTGTGTATGCCGTGTTAGCACACTAACATGTTAGTCGTAAATTGGGGTGGTGCGCTTTTTTAACAGCGGAGGGCCTTATCGAGCGGTTCACGGGTTCGAAGCTCATGGCGGATCGAGACCATTGGCGAAACAGCAGGATGGCCCAGTGTTCGGGCGCGGAGCGGCAGCTCCAACCTTGTCCCCATCCCAGTCGATGGCTAAACTCAGCCTTTCCTAGGGGAGGGTTCTGACATGACACTTCAGCTTTCGGCGGATGCTGTCGCTCCTAAGGCGGCGGCGCCTCAAAAGTACCTCTTCGGCCCGGTCGCCGATTTCCTCATGCTGGGCGGCAGCGCCTTTCTCATCCTGCCGGTGCTGTTTCTCGTTCCGCTCGAATATGAAGGTCCGGTGGCCGCAACGATGGTCTTCGTAGCCTATCTCGTGAACTATCCCCACTTCGCCCACTCCTACCAGCTCTTCTACCGCAATTTCGGGCGCAAGGTGACGGGCGACGGCTACGACAGGAGCCTGCAGCTCCGCTACATTTTCGCGGGCGTTGTCGTGCCCCTGGTCATGGCCGGGTTCTTTGCCTATGGCGCCGCGGCGGCGAACACGCGCCTGCTCGGCTATGCCACCAACGCCATGTTCTTTTTTGTCGGTTGGCACTACGTCAAGCAGGGCTACGGCATGCTGATGGTGGATGCGGTGCTGAAGCGCAAATTCTTCGACGACCGCGACAAGAAGGTGCTGCTGGTCAACTCCTATGCCGTGTGGATCCTGGCATGGCTGCAGACGAATACGGCGGTCACCCAGGGCAAATATTATGGCCTGGACTATTACACATTCGCGGCCCCTTCCTGGATCACCGACATTGCCATGCTGGCGGCCGTTGCGTCGACGGCGGCCACGCTCTTGATGCTGGTCAATCGCTGGCGGAAGAACGGTGGCGGCCTGCCCTATAACGGTTTGGTGGCCTATGTCGCGTCGCTCTATCTCTGGATCCTGATTGCGCGCGTAAACCCGCTTTGGCTGCTGATCGTTCCCGCGCTCCACTCGCTGCAGTATCTCGCCGTGGTCTGGCGCTACCAGACGAACGTCGAGCGAGACAGTTCCGATGCCGAAGGCGATCCGCAGCCGAAAATCCTGTCCTTTCTTGGCCCCCTCTACAGGTTTCGGCTCCTCGGCTTCATCGTCGGCGGCACGGCCCTTGGCTATCTCGGCTTCTGGCTGATCCCATCCGCGCTGACGGCTTTGATTCCCTATGACAGGCAAGTGCTGGGGTCATCGCTGTTCTTCTTCATCGTGCTCATCTTCATCAATGTGCACCATTATTTTCTCGACAATGTGATGTGGCGCCGTGGCAATCCGGAGGTATCGAAGTATCTGTTCCGCTGACTGATGCGCAGACTGTCGAGCCCGGTTTTCGTCAGCTGTCGAGTATGCCATTGCGAGCGTGATCGTCAGTGCAACGGAGAGCCCTGGAATGGCGGAGTGCTTTTCCGGGAGCCGCCTGGAAAATACCCTGCGGTGGCATCTGTACCGGCGTTGGCGACTATACCGAGGTTGGCGCCGCCGGCGTGACCCTCGACGCGTGAGTTGCGGCCGACGTGCGGCGGGATCGGCTGGAACGTCACGAAACCAGTGAGACATTGCCGCCGGCATGGCGCTCGATGCGGCCGGCAAGGTCGAGTTCCAGCAGCACCATGGAGACTTGCGCGGCGTTGAGGCCGGTGTGGCGGATGATCTCGTCCACGCCCACCGGCGTTGGGCCCAGCGCCTCGAGCACGCCGCTGCGTTCGTCCTCACCGGGCGGGGGTGTTGCCGAAAAATCGGGTGCCTTTTCTGGCGGCGCAATGCTTCGCGTTCGCGTGCCCGCCAAGGGTGCGATCGCACCGGAAACGTCGGCCGCCTCGGTGACCAGGGTGGCGCCATCCTTGAGCAGCCCGTTGGAGCCGGCGCAGCGCGGATCGAGCGGCGAACCCGGTACGGCAAAGACCAGCCGGCCCATCTCGCCGGCCAGGCGCGCGCTGATCAGCGAGCCGGAGCGTTGCGCAGCTTCGATCACCACCAGTCCGAGGGCGGCGCCCGCGACAAGCCGGTTGCGGCGCGGAAAATCCTGCGCCCGCGGCTGCCAGCCGAACGGCATTTCCGAAATAACGGCGCCGCCACGCTCGGCAATGTCTTCGCACAAGCCGATATTTTCGGGCGGGTAGGGGACATCGAGCCCACCGGCCAGCACACCCACTGTACCAGTCGAGAGACTGCCCTGGTGTGCTGCCGTGTCGATGCCGCGCGCCAGGCCGGAAACGATGACGTAGCCGTCGCGGCCAAGATCCGCCGCCAGCATGCGCGCCATCTTGATGCCGGCGAGCGACGCGTTGCGGGCGCCGACGATGGCCACCGCCGGCAGGCGAAAGACGGCTGCCTCGCCCTTCACGGCAATCAGTGGCGGCGGATTGTCCATGTTTTTCAGCATCGGCGGGTAGTCGGCCTCGCCGATGCCGACGAAGCGGGCGCCGTTTTCACTGGCTGCGTCGAGTTCCGCTTCGGCTTCCTCCACGGAAGGAATGCGCATGATCCTTTTGGCTCCGCCCGAAATCATCAGCTCGGGCAGCATCTCCAACGCCGCCTCCGCCGAACCAAAGCGGTTGATCAATTCGCGAAACGAGGTCGGGCCGACATTTTGGGTGCGGATCAGCCGCAGCCAGCTCAGCCGCTGCCGGTCGCTGAGGCGCGGCCCGGCGGCGGGCTTGCTCAACCCTTGGCTCCGATCTTGCCTTCGGTGCCGGCAAGAAGGCGCGAAATGTTGGCGCGATGTTTGAAGATGACGATCAGGCTCATCACCAGGAACAGCCCGGCGGTCTCAGGTGTGCTCCAGAAATAAAGCGGGATCGGCACGATGACCGCCGCCGTCAGCGCTGCCAGTGAGGAATAGCGAAACAGAAAAGCCATCGCCAGCCAGACGACGATAAAGATCAGCGCCACATGCCAGCCGAGCGCGATCAGCACGCCGAGATAGGTCGCCACGCCCTTGCCGCCCTTGAAACCGAGCCAGACCGGATACAGATGGCCAAGGAAGGCGCCAAGGCCTGCCCAGAGCCCAAGGCCGGCCCACAGTCCGTAGTCGTGTCCAAAATGGCGCGCGATCATCACCGCCGCCGTACCCTTCAACGCGTCGAGCACCAGCGTCGCGGCGGCGAGGCCCTTGTTGCCGGTGCGAAGAACGTTGGTGGCGCCGATATTGCCGGAGCCGATTTTGCGCACATCGCCGAGGCCGGCCGCGCGGGTGATCAAGAGGCCGAAGGGAATCGAGCCGAGGAGATAGCCGAACAGCAATGCCAGGATAACGTTATAACTCATTGTTTGCCCCCGCATTTCCCCAGCAACATATCGGTCTGCGACGTGGCGCGATCGCTCTAGCTCGAAAACACTGTGCGGCCCGCCACCAGCGTTTGCAAGACCATGCCTTGCAGCCGCGCACCTTCGAAGCAGGTGTTTTTCGAGCGCGAGCGGATGCCGCTTTCACTCACGATCCAGGGTTCTTCGAGGTCGATCAGCGCAAGATCGGCCGGCGCTCCCGGCTTCAGCGTGCCGCCCGGCAGGCCGAACAGCCTTGCTGGTGCGGTGGACAGTGTTTCGACCAGCCGAAGTAGCGGCACGTCACCATTGTGGTAGAGCCGAAGCGCTGCTCCAAGCAGCGTCTCCAACCCGATCGCGCCGGCAGCTGCATCGGCGAAGGGAAGGCGCTTGGTGTCGACATCCTGCGGGTCGTGCGAGGAGACGATGATGTCGATCGTGCCGTCCTTGACCGCCTCGATCATGGCCAGCCGGTCTTCCTCCGCGCGCAAAGGCGGCGTCAGCCGGAAGAAGGTGCGGTATTCCCCCACATCGTTCTCGTTCAGCGACAGATTTTGGATCGCCACGCCCGCCGTGACATTGGCCTGGTCGGCTTTCGCCCGCGTCATCGCTTGCGCTGCCATCGCCGTCGAGATCTTGGCCGCGTGGTAGGCGCCGCGCGTCAGCCGTGCCAGCGCCAGGTCGCGCTCCAGCGGGATGGACTCGGCCTCGCGCGGAATGCCGGCAAGGCCGAGCCAGCTGGCATACAGGCCTTCATTCATCACGCCTGCCGAAGCGAGGTCGCCATCCTGTGTCTCATGTGCGATGACGCCACCGAAATCGCGGGCATAGGTGAGAGCCCGGCGCATCACCAGTGCGCTGGATATTGTGTGCCGCCCATCGGTGAAGGCGACCGCACCGGCCTCGCGCAACAGGCCGAATTCGGTCATCTCGCGACCGGCGAGGCCTTTGGTGATCGCCGCCGCCGGAAAGATGTTGACGCTTGCCGTGTCCCGGGCGGTGCGCAGCACGAATTCGACCAGCGCGACATTGTCGATCACCGGGTCCGTGTCGGGCATCATAACGACGGAGGTAACGCCGCCGGCCGCCGCCGCAACGCTGGCCGAAGCGATGGTCTCGCGATGTTCGCCGCCCGGTTCGCCGATGAAGACGCGCGCGTCGATCAGGCCGGGAATGATTGCCTTGCCGGCGCAGTCGACCACGGTGGCTCCCGCCGGCAGGCCCTGGTTCAGGGCAGCCTTGCCGGCGGCAACGATCTTTTTCCCCTCGACGATCACGGTGCCGACCTCGTCGAAGCCGCGTGACGGGTCGACGATGCGGGCGCGCTCAAAGACCGTCGTGCTCATGCGCTCCGGCCCTCGTTGCGGCGCGGGTCGAGCAGCGCTTCCATCACCGCCATGCGCACGGCGACACCCATCTCGACCTGTTCCTGGATGACGCTTTGCGGACCGTCGGCGATTTCGGACGCAATCTCGACGCCGCGGTTCATCGGACCGGGATGCATCACCAGCGCGCCGTCCTTGGCGGCCTTCAGCTTTTCGGCATCGAGGCCGAAATAGCGGAAATATTCGCGTACCGAAGGCACGAAGGCGCCTTCCATCCGCTCGCGCTGCA
The DNA here is from genome assembly GCF_040318615.1 of Mesorhizobium sp. M1078. Classification (NCBI taxonomy): domain Bacteria; kingdom Pseudomonadati; phylum Pseudomonadota; class Alphaproteobacteria; order Hyphomicrobiales; family Phyllobacteriaceae; genus Mesorhizobium; species Mesorhizobium sp. M1078. Next base: position 29,822 of record NZ_JAMYMP010000006.1, on the reverse strand, counting down.
GGCGCAGCATCATCACCACGTCCGCGCCCTTGAGGCCCTCTGCCATCGAGCGCGAGACGATGACGCCCATTTTCTCGATGCCGGACGGCAGCAGGGTCGACGGCGCCACCACACGCACCTGCGCACCAAGCGCGTTCAACAGCATGATGTTGGAACGCGCCACGCGAGAATGCAGGATGTCGCCGCAGATCGCTACGATCAGTTTCGACAGCGGCCCCTTGGCGCGGCGGATGGTCAGCGCGTCGAGCAGCGCCTGCGTTGGGTGTTCATGCGCGCCGTCGCCGGCATTGACCACCGAGCAGCCGACCTTCTGCGCCAAAAGGGCGGCGGCGCCCGCAGACTGGTGGCGGATGATCAGGATGTCGGGGCGCATGGCGTTCAGCGTCATCGCCGTGTCGATCAGCGTCTCGCCCTTCTTCACCGAAGAGCTCGCCACCGACATGTTCATGACGTCGGCGCCGAGCCGTTTCCCGGCCAGTTCGAACGACGACTGCGTGCGCGTCGAGGCTTCGTAGAAGAGGTTGATCTGGGTGCGGCCGCGCAGCGTCGAGGTCTTCTTTTCGGACTGCCGCGAAATGGCGACGGCGCGATCGGCCCGGTCGAGCAGAAGCTCGATGTCACCGGGGGAAAGATCGCGGATGCCCAGAAGATGGCGGTGAGGATAAAGCGGCAGGGACGAAGCGTCGGTCATCTCAAGGCGCTGCTATAGGGGGGAGAATTCCTTGCCGCAAGCGTCAGCTTGGCATTGCGGCCTTTCTCCCCGGTATTTTCGTCGCGCGCGCCGCCTGCCTTGGGCTATATCTAGCCGATTGCTTCGGATTCGAAGCCTTGTGATGATAAGTGCCTTTCTAGCGTTAGAAGGCCCTTCTACTTTCAGAAGGATTGGGCGTGACCGACGACGTGACCAACCAGCCGCCGCCGCTGACGGGCGGCAACGCCTGGCGGGGCGATCCGTTGCTGATCCAGCTTGCCGAGCGTTTTTCCGATCCGGTGCGCAAGGACCTCGACGGGCTTGGCCGGTTCGTCCTGACGCAGGAGGCGCAGGAACTGGCTCGCCTCGCCAATGTCGAGACGCCGAAGCTCCGCACGCATGACCGTCAGGGCCGGCGCATCGACCTCGTCGAATTCCATCCGGCCTATCATGCGCTGATGCGCCGCTCGGTTGCCGGCGGCCTGCATTCCTCGATCTGGGAAAACGGCGATAGCGAGATCGGCCGTCGCCATCAGGTGCGCGCCGCGCGTTTCTACCTGACCGCCGAACTCGAGACCGGGCATCTCTGCCCCATCACCATGACCAGCGCTTCGCTGGCCGCCCTGATGGCCAGCCCAAAGCTGTTTCGCGAATGGGCGCCGCGCGTGACGACGCGCAAATACGACCAGAGTCAGAAGCCGCCGGTCGACAAGACCGGGCTGACGCTCGGCATGGGCATGACCGAAAAGCAGGGCGGCACCGACGTGCGCGCCAACACCACACGGGCCGAACGCGCCGGCAGCGGCTTTTATCGCCTCACCGGCCACAAATGGTTCATGTCGGCGCCGATGTCGGACGCTTTTCTCGTGCTTGGACAGGCGCCGGAAGGGCTTTCCTGTTTTCTCGTCCCGCGCATCCTCGGCGACGGTTCCGGCAACGGCTTCCGCTTTCAGCGGCTGAAGGACAAGCTCGGCAACCGCTCCAACGCCTCATCGGAGGTAGAGTTCGTCAACGCCATCGGCGAGATGGTCGGCGAGCCCGGCGCCGGCATAAAGACGATCATGGACATGGTCACGCTGACCCGGCTCGACTGCGCCGTCGCCTCGTCGGCAATCATGCGAGCGGGGCTGGCTGAGGCCGTGCATCACGCCCGTCACCGCCAGGTGGCCGGCTCGACGCTGATCGAACAGCCGCTGATGCAGCGCGTGCTGGCGGACATGGCGCTCGATGTCGCCGCCGCCACGGCACTCTCGTTCCGACTGGCGCGCTCCTTCGACGAGGCTGCCGGCGACCGCGGCGAGGCTGCTTTTGCCCGCGCCATGACCCCGGTGGTCAAATACTGGGTCTGCAAGATCGCGCCGCCACTGCTCTATGAGGCGATGGAGTGCCTCGGCGGCAATGGCTATGTCGAGGAAGCGCCGCTCGCCCGCTACTACCGCGAAGCCCCGGTCAATGCGATCTGGGAGGGCTCAGGCAATGTCATGGCGCTCGACGTGCTGCGCGTGCTCGGCCGCGCGCCCGGCCTGTTCGAGGAGGTGCTGGCCGGCATCGACCGCGATCTCGGCGCCGGCGGACGCGGAACCATTGGCGTGCTCAAGGCGGCCATGCAGGTCGCCGGCACCGATGAGGGGTCGGCCCGCCTGCTGACCGAACAGCTGGCGCTGTCGGCGGCAGCTGCGGAATTGCGCCGGCTGGGGGCAGGGCGGATTGCGGACGCCTTCGTCGAGACGCGGCTCGCCGGCCAGTGGCGCAACACCTATGGCATGCTCGATTCGCGCCACGATGCGCGCATGATCGTCGACACGCTCTATCCGCCGGTGAATTGAGGGCCTTCCGCCAGTCCGTGAACGAATTTGCCTGCCTGTGGACAGCCGTTAACCTTAACGAATGGTTTCCGTTGCAGCCGCAGGCCGCAGACCCCACTGTCTTTGTCACCAAAGCAGGAATGCCATGCGGCACATTTTGACGTCCTTTCTGGCCTTGCACTGGGCGCTGGTTTTCGCCCTGCTGGCGTTCATCTGTGTCGATGGAAACCGCGGCGTTGCGGGCGCTCTGGGCGTGCTCGGCGTCGTCGTGGAAAACACTCGTCTGGCCGATCTCGACAATGCTGCCGTCGTGGCGCCGCTGGCCATCGCCTTGCTGGTCGTGGCGGTGCTGTTTTGCTGGGTCTTCGTCGAGAGCCTGGTTAACGCCGCAGCGAGCCCGGACGGAGCCGACAGTGTGGCGCGGACCGCCTTCATTTCGGCATCCGCGGTGTTGTCGCTCATCCTGGTCGGCGGCGCGGCGCGAGGCATCAACGGCCTGTTTTTGGTTGTCGCCGTGCAATTGGCGGCACTTCTGGCCTCCTATGTCGCCATGCTGGCCGAGCGGAGGTCGGTCTTCGCCGTCATGGTTTCGCGGGAGGCAGAGAGTCGCGCCACCGCACATGCCATGGCCAAGGGTGCCGCGCACGGCTCCTTGCTGTCGCGCATTTCCGGCCGTCCGGACATTGGTCCCAGCGGTCCCAGAGGCGGCTCCAGCCGCAGGGACGGTCACTGATGCGCACGCTGTTCGCATTGTGGGCCGCGCCACTCGCTCTGTTCTGGGGCTGGTTCTTCCTGTCGCTCAACGACATCAATTTCGGCTACGTCATGCTCAGCCGGCAGCTGCATGATTTCGTGTTCCAGCTCTACGGGCAGATGCTGGGCATCGATCCGGCGATCATTCCGGGCATGGTGGCAAGGGCCTGCGTCTTTGACGGCTTCCTGCTGATGGCATTGTGGGCGTTTCGCCGCCGCCGCAACATCATGGCCTGGGTCAGGCGGCAGGCGGGGAATCCGGTTGCGTCCGATCGCGTGGGTCAAGCGACTGGAGCCGGTCCAGAACTCCCTGCAGAATAAAGGCCGCAGCCGCCGAATCGATCTTGCCGGCGCGCTTTCGGCGCGAGAAATCCATCTCGATCAGCGTCCGCTCCGCCGCCACCGTCGACAGCCGCTCGTCCCACAGCACGAAGGGCAGTTCGGTTATGCCTGCCATGCTGCGCACGAAGGCGCGCGACTTCTGGGCGCGGGAACCTTCCGAACCGTCCATGTTGATGGGAAGACCGAGTACAAACGCACCGACATTGTCCTTCTGCAGCTGCGCGAGCAGCGCTGCCGCATCCAGCGAAAACTTTTTGCGCAGGATGACCGGGCGCGGATGGGCGAAGGACAAGCCGCGGTCGGAAACGGCGACACCGATCGTCTTGTCGCCGAGGTCGAGCCCGGCCAGCGTCCTGCCGCCTTCCAGCCGTGCCGGCAGATCCTCGATTGCTATGATGCCCAACGGCTTTCCCCACCAGCGTTACCGTGACCCAGTCTATCGCGACCCAGACTTGCCGTCACAAAGAGCGCGACACGTTCTTTTGAACCGCGAGCACACTATGTCACTTTAATTTTGCTGCCGGCGTTCTATCTTCCGGCGCAACCAAAATCGAGGAACACGATCGATGAAATTGACCTGGTACGGACATTCCGCCTTCCGCGTCGAGACATCAGGCGCGACCATCCTGATCGACCCCTATCTCGTCGGCAACCCATCATGGACGAGCGGCTGGGAGGGGCCGGCGGAAGGCGTCACCCATGTGCTTCTGACCCACGGCCACAGTGACCATGTCAGCGGCGCGGTGGAGGTGCTGAAGAAGAGCGGCGCCCAGCTGGTCGCCAATTACGAGATCTGCATGTACCTGGTCGGCAAGGGCGTCGACGGCAAGAAGATCAATCCCGGCAATCATGGCGGCACCGTCGATTGCGGTGCCTTCACCACCACATTCGTGCAGGCACTGCATTCCTCGTCGTTTGGGCTCGATGGCGGCCAGAACGTCTACCTCGGCAATCCCAACGGGCTGGTCCTGCATTTCCCGGAGGACAAGACGCTCTACCATATGGGCGACACCGACATCTTCTCCGATATGGCGCTGATCGAGGAATTGCATGAGCCGAAGATCGGCCTCGTGCCGGTCGGCGACCGCTTCACCATGGGCGGCGCGGTGGCGGCCCTGGCCTGCCGGCGCTTCTTCCACTTCGACACGGTCGTTCCCTGCCATTTCGGCACCTTCCCGATCATCGACGCGACGGCGGAGAAGTTCGTGGCCGGCCTCGAAGGGTCAGGTGTCGACGTAGCCTTGCCAGCGATCGGCCAAACGATCACACTATAGAGCGATCGTTGAAACGATCCCTTGTCGCAAAGGGGAATTAAACCATGGGTTTGAGAGAGACTCTTTGCGTTTCGATGCTGGTCGCTGCGTCGCCCGCATCCGCCGCCGAGGACTTCATCAAGGGCGTTTACCTCCAGACCCAGGAGCTTTGCGCGCAAGCCAAAAAGGACACGCTGCAGACGCTGATTGACACCGGCAATGTCATCTTGTCGGCGGACGGCCTGCAAAGCGTCGAGTATAATTGCGAGTTCGTCCAGGTCACCAAGGCGACGCGCTCGCCGAGCTGGGCGGTCACTGCCATCTGCCAGGAGCCGGGCTTTCTCTTTCCCGATATACTGTCGATCACGCAGATGAACGCGACCCAAATCGACATCGTCTCGGTGCGCCCGACCGCCGACGAAGGCGAGCAGGCCGGCAATGGCGGCAGCTATTATCTGTGCGAGGGTGTATCGCTGCCCTAGGTTGAAATGCCGCCCTGGCATGAACGGGCTCTATCCCCAAGCACGATCGATGTTGCGCGGCACGCGCCACGCCGCTATAGCGCCATCTGGTTTTCCCAAAGGCTAAAGACATGTCCGTTGATCTGCAAACCGTGAAGCGCGTCGCGCGTCTCGCCCGCATTGCGGTGAGCGAGGAGGATGCCGAGCGCATGACCGGCGAGCTGAACGCCATTCTGGGCTTTGTCGAGCAGCTGAACGAGGTCGATGTCTCCGGCGTCGAACCGATGACATCGGTGACGCCGATGGAGATGAAGAAGCGCCAAGACATCGTCACCGACGGCAACAAGGCTGCCGATATCGTCGCCAACGCGCCGGCCACTGACGAGAATTTCTTCCTCGTGCCGAAGGTCGTGGAGTAGGCGGCCGATGGCAATCGAGATCGCCATCGAAACGCCGCTGCAGGACGATGTCCGCGCTTTGGTCGAGGAGCTCAACGCGACGCTGCTCGAACTGACGCCGCCGGAGCATTGCTACCATCTGACGGTCGAGCAGATGGCTGGCGACGACACCACCGTCTTTATCGCCCGCGACGACGGGCAAGCCATCGGTTGCGGCGCGCTGAAGCGCCATGACGCCCGCGTCGGTGAGGTCAAGCGCATGTACACGCGGCCCTCGCATCGCGGCAGGAAGATCGGCGCCAAGATCGTCGAGCATGTCGAAACGCTGGCGCGCAGCGAAGGGCTGAAGCGCCTGGTGCTTGAAACCGGCGACCGCCATCCCGCCGCCTGGACCGTCTACGAACGCGCCGGCTTCTCGCGCTGCGGGCCGGTGCTGGATTATCCCGATTCCGAGTGGTCGGTGTTTTACGAAAAGAGCCTTTGATGAGCGAACTGACCCATCTGACGATTTCGCAGGCGCGCGCCAAGCTGCGCGCCAAGGAGATTTCGGCCGTCGAAATCACCGAGGCCTATCTCGGTGCCATCGAGCGCGCCAATCCGGTGCTCAATGCCTACATCGTCGTCACCGGCGACAAGGCGCGCGATATGGCCAAAGCTTCCGACGCCAGGCTCGCCAAGGGCCATGGCGGTGCGCTGGAAGGCATCCCGCTCGGCATCAAGGACCTGTTCGGCACCGAAGGTATCCACACCCAGGCCTGCAGCCATGTGCTCGACGGCTTCAAGCCGCGCTACGAATCGACCGTCACCGCCAATCTGTGGGCAGACGGCGCCGTCATGCTGGGCAAGCTTAACATGGACGAGTTCGCCATGGGCTCGTCCAACGAGACCTCCTATTACGGCCCTGTCGTCAATCCATGGCGGCGTTCGCGCCTCGACACGGTGGTGATGCCGACCACGCATCAGGGCGATGGCGGTTTCGTTTCGGCCGGCGGCACCAAGACCGCGCGCACGCTGGACAATGCCCAACTGGTGCCGGGGGGCTCGTCGGGGGGCTCGGCTTCCGCCGTCTCGGCTTTCCTGTGCGCCGGCGCCACCGCCACCGACACCGGCGGCTCGATCCGCCAGCCAGCCGCCTTCACCGGCACCGTCGGCATCAAGCCGACCTATGGCCGCTGCTCGCGCTGGGGCATCGTCGCCTTCGCTTCGTCGCTCGATCAGGCGGGCCCGATCGCCCGGGACGTGCGCGATGCCGCGATCATGCTGAAGTCCATGGCCTCGGTCGACGCCAAGGACACCACTTCCGTCGACCGGCCGGTGCCGGATTACGAGGCGGCGATCGGCAAACCGATCAGGGGCATGAAGGTCGGCATTCCCCGGGAATACCGCGTCGACGGCATGCCGGAAGAGATCGAGGCGCTGTGGCAGAAGGGCATTGCCTGGCTCAGGGATGCCGGCGCCGAGATCGTCGACATTTCGCTGCCGCACACCAAATATGCTTTGCCGGCTTATTATATCGTAGCGCCTGCCGAAGCGTCATCCAATCTGGCGCGCTATGACGGCGTCCGCTATGGCTTGCGCGTGCCGGGCCAGGACATTGTCGACATGTACGAAAAGACCCGGGCCGCCGGGTTCGGTCAAGAGGTCAAGCGTCGCATCATGATCGGCACCTATGTGCTGTCGGCAGGCTATTACGATGCCTACTATCTGCAGGCGCAGAAGGTGCGCAATTTGATCAAGCGCGACTTCGAGACGGTTTTTGCCGACGGCGTCGACGTCATCCTGACGCCGGCGACGCCGTCGGCCGCCTTCGGCATCGCTGACGAGGACATGGCCGCCGATCCGGTCAAAATGTACCTCAACGACATTTTCACGGTGACCGTGAACATGGCCGGACTGCCGGGCATTGCCGTGCCTGCCGGCCTCGATGCCAAGGGCCTGCCGCTCGGCCTGCAGCTGATTGGCCGTCCCTTCGACGAGGAAACCCTGTTCCAGACAGCCGCCGTCATCGAGCAGGCGGCGGGAACCTTCCAGCCGGAGAAGTGGTGGTAGCATGCCGCCTCCGTCTCGCATTTCCATCGTCGAGACGGGAAACGAACTGCTGATCACGAACCCGCCACGCACCTCGGATTTCAGGACAGTCTTTGTCCTGATCGGGGCCGCGATCGTCGCCTACACCGGCTACATGGGATTGACGGATATGTCGTCCGCAACGCTCACCAGCGGCACGCTCGGTCTGCTGTCCTTCGTGGCGGTCATTGCCCTCTTCACCTATTTCCTGGGCAAGGATTTCATCTGGCGGGTGTTCGGCAGGGAAACCCTGCGGCTGACCGACACTGCAGCCGTGCGCTCGGTGAGGGGTTCCTTGCGAAATCGGTGGTCACTGCCTTTGAAAGGGCATCTTAGGGTCGAAATCCTCGACCATACCTATCCCACGGACGAAGTGGGACTGTCGGAAGTCATCAGCTTGACCAACGCGAACGGCGTCCTTGTTTTCGGCAGGGAGTTAAGCCGCCTCGAAGCGGAAGCGGTAGCGAGTGCGGTCGAGCACTTCACCGGCCGTCACAATTTGAGCTGGAGATAGGCAGGCAATGTTCTTCTATCTCTCCAAGGTATTCTGGTTCTTCGTCCAACCACTCAACCTGGCGATCTTCCTGCTGCTTGCCGGCTTGCTCGCGGCGCTGATCGGCCGCCGGCGATTGGCGGCGACGGGCAGTGTGTTCGCCTTCCTGATTCTGGCGCTGTCGGCCTGGACGTCGCTTGGCGCCATGATGCTCAATCCGCTCGAAGAGCGCTTCCCAAAGCCGCCGCTGCCGCGGAAGGTCGACGGCATTGTCGTGCTCGGCGGCGGCTTCGAGGGCGCCATCAACTTGGCGCGCGGCGGCTATGAGCTGAATTCCGGCGGCGACCGCATGGTCGAGGCGGCGATCCTTGCCCGGCGCTTTCCCGAGGCGAAAGTGGTTATCTCGGGCGGCACCGGTGAACTGTTCATCGATGGCGAGGGGGATGCGGCCACCGCGCCGCGGCTGCTCGGTGCGCTTGGCGTCGACGCCGATCGCCTGATGCTCGAGAGCAAATCCCGCAACACCTATGAGAATGCCGTCTTCACCAAGGAACTGGTAACGCCGAAATCGGGCGAAACCTGGCTGCTGGTGACCTCCGCCTTCCACATGCCGCGCGCCAAGGCGCTGTTCGACAAGGCCGGCTTTCACACGGTCCCGTGGCCGGTCGACTATCGCACCTCGGGCAAGGAAGGCTTTGGCCTGTTTCGCGACAACGCACCCGATTCGCTGCAGACCACGACCATGGCGATCCGCGAGTGGATCGGGCTCGCCGCCTATTGGCTGTCGGGCCGGATCGACCAGCTTTTCCCCGGCCCGGGCGGCTGACCGATCACGGCTTGCCTTGCGGCGGAAAAGAACTGACGCCGCACCAGCACTGCCAGTAGCAGCAGCGTCGACAGCACGAACACGATCGGGTCGACGAACCAGCCGAGATAGCCGATCGAGAAGAACACCGCGCGCAGGCCTGAATTGAAATGCTTGCCGGCCAGCATGTTCATGCGCGCCGCGCGCCACACCGCCGTTTCGCTGACCGGGTTGCGTGACGCCTCGCCATAGGGGATCGGCACCGCGCCGATCAGGATCGTGCAGTAGTTGAAGAGACGGTAGGCCCAGCCGAACTTGAAGAAGGCGAAGGCCAGGATCAGGACCAGACCAAAGACCTTGATCTGAAAGGCGGAGCGCGATGAGGTCGCGTTCAACGGCAGGTCGTTCAGCACGGCAAGGACCTGATCCGAGGCGCCAAGCAGCGCGAAACAGCCACCGAGCGCAATCAGCGAACTGGAGGCGAAAAAGGCGGTGCCTTGCTGCAGGCCGCTCATGATGGCGGTGTCGACGATGCGGATTTCGCGCTCGGCCATGGTGCGCATCCAGGCCTCGCGCTGCACGTTCATGGCCATCGTCAACGACACCCGGCTGACCAGTCTGCCGTCGGACGCCAGCGTATGCAGCAACCATGCGAGCAGGAAAAAAGCCAGCGCCGCCAGATCAGCCGTCGACAGATGGAAAGAATCGCCCATGCCCCCTTTTACCACAGGCAAAGCGGTCAGTTCGATGCTCCAAAGCATGTCGCCCAGAAGTGAGCTGCGGTTCTGGGACAACCACATGTATTAAAACAGGAACTTAAAGCGCGTCGCATGAATCCGTTTCAGCGCGACGCGCTTTCAGCCGGGGATGTCGCGGCCGGAGCAAACAAGGTCGGCAGGTGCAGCGCCGCAATCCGCAAAACAGCACAAACATCATGGAAAGTCCTATATGTAGGTCTTGATCCCATTCCCGGAGACGGCGCAGCGTGTTTCTTTCGGTTTTCGACTTGTTCAAGATCGGCATCGGACCGTCGAGTTCGCACACGATGGGACCGATGACGGCGGCGCGGCGGTTTCTCGACGAGATCGCCGGCGATGACTGGCCGCGCCCGGCCGGCGTCAAGGTCGATCGCATTGGCGCCAGCCTGCACGGCTCGCTCGCCTATACCGGTATCGGCCATGGCTCGGATCGCGCCGTTGTCCTCGGACTTGCTGGCCTGACACCGCAGACGGTCGATCCCGATCAGGCCGAGGGAATCGCCACGCGCATCGCCGCCGAGAAGCGGATATCGCCACGCGGCCATCCCTCCTATCGCTTCGACCCGGCGACGGATCTGGTGCTCGACCGCAAGACGCCGCTCACCGGCCACGCCAACGGCATGGCCTTCTACGCTTACGATGCCGGCGACCGGCTGCTGCTCAAGCGCATCTATTATTCCATCGGCGGCGGCTTCGTGGTGTCCGAGGAAGAGCTGCAGCGGATGAAGGTCAAGGGCTCGGTGACCACAGAAGGCAAGAAGGTGCCCTATCCCTTCAAGAACGCCGTCGAGATGCTGAAGATGGCAGGCAAAAGCGGCCTGTCTATCGCCGACATGAAGCGCGTCAATGAAGAGACGCATATGTCGCGCGAGGAGCTCGACAGCGGCCTTGATGCGATCTGGGGCGCCATGAAGGGCTGCATCGACCGCGGCCTGTCGCAGGACGGCATCATGCCGGGCGGGCTGAAAGTGCGCCGTCGTGCCCGCATGCTGCACGACAAGCTGCAGGAGCAATGGCAGCAGAACAAGCCCAACCCTTTGCTGGCCAATGACTGGCTGTCGATCTACGCCATGGCGGTGAACGAAGAGAACGCCGCCGGTGGACGCGTCGTCACCGCGCCGACCAATGGCGCGGCCGGCACATTGCCGGCGGTGCTGCGTTACTGGCTGCATTTCCACCCCGAGGCTGACCAGCCGAGCATCCGCGACTTCCTGCTCACGGCGGCCGCCGTCGGCGGCATCATCAAGACCAATGCCTCGATCTCCGGCGCCGAGGTCGGCTGCCAGGGCGAGGTCGGCTCGGCCTCGGCGATGGCTGCCGCGGGTCTCTGCGCCGTCATGGGCGGCACGCCCGAGCAGGTCGAGAACGCCGCCGAAATCGCGCTCGAACATCATCTCGGCATGACTTGCGATCCGGTCGGCGGTCTGGTCCAGGTGCCTTGCATCGAGCGCAATGCGCTCGGCGCCGTCAAGGCGGTCACCGCCGCCTCTCTGGCGATCAAAGGCGACGGCGTCCATTTCGTGCCGCTCGACGCCGCGATCGAAACAATGCGCCAGACGGGCCTCGACATGAACGAGAAGTACAAGGAAACCAGCCTTGGTGGGCTCGCCGTCAATGTCGTGGAATGCTGACCGCGCAACGCCACTGGCACTGTGGAGAAGTCGGGCAGGGCCGTTGACGCAATCGCGCGCCGGACTAAACCTTAAGCGATGGCACTCAATCTCCTAAAACTGTGCGTCGGTTGCGACAGCGTCGAGGACCTCGAAGAATGGATCGCCTTTCGCGTCGATGAGCGCCGCCGCGCCGGCGAACCCGCCGAGCACTGGCACACCACCCGCATGGTGCCGGCGCGCGGCGCCGAGGTCACCGATGGCGGTTCGCTTTATTGGGTGATCAAGGGCAGCGTGCAATGCCGCCAGCTGATCACTGATATCAGGCCCTTCACCGACGACGAAGGCATCGGCCGTTGCCGCCTGATGCTCGACCTCGACGTCGTGCGCACCGACTGGCAGCCGCGCCGCGCCTTCCAGGGCTGGCGTTATCTCAAACCGTCGGATGCGCCCGCAGATTTCGGCAAGGGCAAGGCCGGAATGGTCGAGATGCCGCCGAAACTGAAGCGCGAGCTCGCCGATCTGGGCTTGCTGTAGAGCCAAGGGCGCGGCCGCTTCTCCCAGAGCGTCGAGCGCTGGCCCTTCATCTTGTCCAAGGCTGGACTTGCAAGGGGCTCGACAACGCCACATCTTGCTTCTTATGAGCGACAAGAAGCAGCGCGTGCCCGCAAGGGCCAGTCCTGCGCCGGTCAAGCCTCAATCCAATGCCGGCGAGATCGACGCCTTCATCCGTCAGGCCCGGACGCTTGCCGCGTCCGCGACCGGCTCCGGGCGGCTGATCCTTGCGCTCGACGCCACGATGAGCCGCCAGCCGACCTGGGATCTCGCCACCAAGCTGCAGGGCGAAATGTTTGGCGCCGTCGGCAAGGCCGGAACTCTCAGCGTCCAACTGGCCTATTTTCGCGGGTTGGGCGAGTGCCGCTCGTCGGCTTTTGTCGCCGACACCAATGCCCTGAAGCAGCTGATGACGCGGATCGACTGCCGTGCCGGCCACACCCAGATCGGCAAGGTGCTGGCGCATGCGCTGAAGGAAACGGCGGCGGCCAAGGTCAATGCTCTGGTCTATATCGGGGACGCCATGGAAGAGGATATCGACGACCTGGCGCAGAAGGCCGGCAGCCTCGGTCTGCACGGCGCTCCCGTCTTCGTCTTCCAGGAAGGCCATGATCCCGGCGCAGAAAAGGCGTTCAAGGAGATTGCGCGGCTGTCCAAAGGGGCTTGGTTCCGATTTGATCGGCGGGCCGCCGCGACCTTGGCCGGGCTGCTTTCGGCGGTCGCCGTCTATGCGACGGGTGGATTGAAGGCGCTCGAGGCAAGGGACAGGCCGGGAGACCGGCTGCTGATCGAGCATCTCAGGGGCGGCGGGAATTGATGGGCGCTATCATTGCACTTGTTGCACTGTTTCTGGTGCTGCTCGGCGCGGCGACGATCTTTGTCCGCGCCGATGCGCAAAAACTGGCAAGCGGCATGCGCACGCTCGGGCCGGTGCTTCTGGCGCTGGTCGGGCTCGCCGTGCTGGTGGTCGGGCGCGAAGGCATTGCCGGCCTCATTCTGGCCGCGGCCCTTGCCTGGTACGGTTCGATGCGAATGAAGCGGCCGTCGGTCGGGCCGGCGCCCGGCAAGCGCTCGACGGTGCGGACCGCCGCACTGGAAATGGAGCTTGATCACGATACGGGCGGGCTTGAAGGCCTGGTTCTGGCCGGCCGCCATGAAGGCAAGATGCTGGGCGCGATGGGCCTGGCCGAGCTGCAGCAGCTTTACCGCGAACTCCCCGGCGACCCGGAGAGCCGCCAGCTCCTAGAGACGTATCTTGACGGCCGTTTTCCCGTCTGGCGCAAAGACGCTGAGGCGAACGGTGGCGAAGGGCTGGGTGTTGCGCCAGGTGCGGGCGCCATGACTAAGGAGGAGGCCTACAAGATCCTTGGTCTTGAAGCGGGGGCCGCCGCGGCGGATGTCCGCAAGGCGCACCGCCGCCTGATGCAGCGCCTGCACCCCGACATCGGCGGCACGTCTTTCCTGGCGGCGCGGATCAACGAAGCCAAGGACGTCTTGCTCTCCAATCACAACTAGTCTCCTTCGACGCAGTAAATTTCCGGGAGATGGTTCCGACGCCGCCCTACTGTTGGACGGCGTAGCAGGCGATTTTCTTTTTCTTCAGGGCATTGCAGGCATTCCAGGCCGCGTCCTTCGAGCGGAAGCCGCCGAACCGGGCGCGGTAATAGGTCTCGCCATCCTTTTCGAAGGCGACGGTGAAACCGGAAGCAGCCCCAAGAACTTTGGGCGCCAGCTTGGCGGTCTTGTCGAGGAAAGCCTGGGCTTCGGACTGCTTGGGCGACGACGCCACCTGCACCGCCCAACCAGCCGGCACCGAGGCCGTGTTGACCGGGTCGACCGCCTGTGGGGATACAGGCGTGGGTTCGGCATAGGCAGCCACAATCTGCGCAGTTTCGACCTTCGGCGCCGTCACGATGACGGTCTTGACCTTCCTGGTCTTGACGACGGGGGCGGGCTCTTCGACCGCGGCCACCGTCTGTTCGTCGGCAGACTGGCCTTCAGCAGACTGCTCGTCAGCGGATGTCGGATCGTCATTGGACGCTACGGCATCGTCTTCAACGATCGGCTTGCCATCCGGCGTCGTCGGCGCGTCATGCTTGGGCAGGAAGACCTTGGCCAGCGCCTTGGCCGGATTGTCGCCGCCGGCCTTGGCGACCAGGGCGCCGCCGCCGCGGGTCGATGCGCGCGGCATGTAGGCGTTGATCAGGCCGGCCATCTGGTTGTCGCGGCTGCGCCCCGAAGTGCCGCCCATGACGACGGCGACGAGGCGGCGGTTGCCATCCGAAACCGACGAGACGAGGTTGAAGCCGGAGGCGCGGGTATAGCCGGTCTTGATGCCGTCGACGCCCTTGATGCGGCCGAGCAGACGGTTGTGGCCATTGATGCGCTGGCGGCCGTAAAGGAAGGAGCGCTGCGAGAAATAGCCGTAATACTGCGGATAATGTTCCCTGAGCGCTATGCCGAGCATCGCCATGTCGTGGGCGGTTGTGAACTGGCCGGGATCGGGCAGGCCGTTGGCATTGCGAAACACGGTGCCGTCCATGCCGAGCGCGCGCGCCTTGGCGGTCATCATGCGGGCGAAATTGCTTTCGCTGCCGCCGAGCAGTTCGCCGAGCGCGGTCGCCGAATCATTGGCCGACTTGGTCACCATCGACAGGATGGCGGTCTCGACCGAAACCGCTCCGCCCGCCTTGACGCCGAGCTTGGTCGGCGGTTCGGCCGCCGCTTTGGCCGAGAACGGCACGGGCGTGTTCCTGCTGATCCGGCCCTTCGCCATGGCCTCGAAGGTCAGATAGAGCGTCATCATCTTGGTCAGCGACGCCGGGTAGCGCCGGCCGTTGGCATCGGACGAATAAAGCACCTTGCCGGTCTTGGCGTCGACGACGATCGCCGAAGACCTGGCGGCCATCGAGGACGCGGCATCCGCAACGACAAATGACATCGCCAAAGCGAGGATCATGATTGTTTTGAGGGAAGATGCGGATTTTGAACCGAAGACCGACAACGCCTGACGCACTGATAGTTCCTTTGAAACTCATTGCCCTGGAGGCGGCAAAGGGATCCGACCTCACTTGTCGTCAAACTATCGCGGCCAGCGTTACCAATCCGTTTATGGTAACCGGCGCGTTCACCATTTTCCTCGGGCTTGAGCCTTTCTTTATTCGAATTTTAGCTGTTGCCGGCGCAGCGCGGCCTGATGCCGCTGAAATCTTGACTTTTGTGCAGCGCACAATATATTCTCGTGCATTGCACAACCGCGCTCAGGCAAGGGCGCTTCAAAACGGCAAGGGAAACGTCAAATGACCCAGACCTACGAGGACTTCTCGAAATACGGCAAGGAGTTTGCCGATACCGGATTGAAGAGCTTCACCTCGCTCTCTAAGGGCGCGCAGGCGATCGCCACCGAAGCTGGCGAATACACCAAGAAGAGCTTCGAGGCCGGCAGCGCCGCGGTCGAAAAGCTGTTCTCCGCCAAGTCGCTGGAAAAGGCGGTCGAGATCCAGTCCGACTTCGCCAAGCAGAGCTATGAGAGCTTCGTCGCCGAGGCGACCAAGTTCGGCGATCTCTATGCCGATCTCGCCAAGGAGGCTTACAAGCCCTTCGAATCGATTGTCGCCAAGGCGAAGTAATTTCGCTCGAGAATACCAGGCACGGCCTTTCGGGCTTGCAAAACAGACCCGGTCGCAGATGCGCGGCCGGGTTTTTTCATGCCGGTTTCAATTCCGGGGCTTTGGCGGTTCACGATTTTGAAAATCGCCTCGGTTTGCCCACCTAGCCATATTGTCAGCTAACAAGAAGGGCTTAAAATCGTCCATCGAACACCTACATATCGAACTCGCCATGGGGATTCGAAAGAGGCAGGATTACGTGACTTCAGGTTTGACTGCCACGACAAGCGTGGTGCGGATGCAAAGTGACGGCGACGGCAATGAGGCCGGTCGCGGCACAGCCGTCATTACGCGCACCAAGACCAAGACCAAGAAGCCCAGCCTTTACAGGGTCCTCATCCTCAACGACGACTATACGCCCATGGAGTTCGTGGTTCACGTCCTGGAGCGTTTTTTTCAAAAGGACCGCGAAGCCGCCACACGCATTATGCTTCATGTTCACAATCATGGGGTGGGCGAGTGCGGGGTCTATACATTCGAGGTGGCCGAGACCAAAGTGTCTCAGGTCATGGATTTCGCCCGACAGAATCAGCATCCGCTGCAATGCGTGATGGAGAAGAAGTGAGGTAACATGCCGGCTTTCTCCCAAGGCCTGGAAAAGGCGCTTCACCAGGCGCTGACGCTCGCCAATGAGCGGCACCATGAATATGCAACCCTAGAACATCTGCTGCTCGCCCTTATCGACGACACCGAGGCGGCCGCCGTCATGCGCGCCTGCAACGTCGATCTCGACGAGCTGAAGCACACCGTTCTGACCTATATCGACACCGAACTCGACAATCTGGTCACCGGTTACGATGAGGATTCCAAGCCGACCGCCGGCTTCCAGCGCGTCATCCAGCGCGCCGTGATCCATGTGCAGTCATCCGGCCGCGAGGAAGTGTCCGGCGCCAACGTGCTCGTCGCCATCTTTGCCGAGCGCGAGAGCCATGCCGCTTATTTCCTGCAGGAACAGCAGATGACCCGCTACGACGCGGTCAACTACATCTCGCACGGCATCGCCAAGCGCCCCGGCGCATCGGAGACGCGCTCGCCGCGCGGCGCCGATGACGAGCAGGGCGGCCAGAACGGCGCCGAGCCGCAGGAGGAAGGCGGCAAGAAGAAGCAGCAGCAGGATGCGCTGACTGCCTATTGCGTCAACCTCAACAACAAGGCCAAGGCCGGCAAGATCGATCCGCTGATCGGCCGCGAGAGCGAAATCAACCGCACCATCCAGGTGCTGTGCCGCCGCTCCAAGAACAACCCGCTCTATGTCGGCGATCCCGGCGTCGGCAAGACGGCGATTGCCGAAGGCCTGGCCAAGCGCATCGTTGAAGGCGATGTGCCCGAAGTGCTGCAGGACGCCACCATCTTCGCGCTCGACATGGGCACGCTGTTGGCCGGCACGCGCTATCGCGGCGATTTCGAAGAGCGGCTGAAGCAGGTCGTCAAGGAGCTCGAGGATTATCCGGGCGCCGTGCTGTTCATCGACGAGATCCACACCGTGATCGGGGCCGGCGCCACCTCAGGCGGCGCCATGGATGCGTCGAACCTGTTGAAGCCGGCGCTGTCTTCGGGTGCCATCCGCTGCATCGGCTCGACCACTTACAAGGAGTTCCGCCAGTTCTTCGAGAAGGACCGCGCTCTGGTGCGGCGCTTCCAGAAGATCGACGTCAACGAGCCGACCATCGAGGACGCCATCGAGATCATGAAGGGCCTCAAGCCCTATTATGAGGAATTCCACAAGGTGAAGTTCACCAACGAGGCGATCAAGGCTTCGGTGGAACTGTCGGCCCGCTACATCAATGACCGCAAGCTGCCGGACAAGGCGATCGACGTGATCGACGAGACCGGCGCCTCGCAGATGCTGGTGCCGGAAGCCAAGCGCAAGAAGACGATCGGCATCAAGGAGATCGAAGCCACGATCGCCACGATGGCCCGCATCCCGCCGAAGACGGTTTCGGCAGACGACGAGAAGGTGCTGCAAGGCCTCGACATCGAGCTGAAGCGCGTCGTCTATGGCCAAGACACCGCCATCACCGCGCTGACCTCGGCGATCAAGCTGGCGCGTGCCGGCCTGCGCGAACCGGAAAAGCCGATCGGCTCCTACCTGTTCTCAGGCCCGACCGGCGTCGGCAAGACCGAAGTCGCCAAGCAGTTGGCTGCCTCGCTCGGCGTCGAGCTGATCCGCTTCGACATGTCGGAATATATGGAACGCCACACCGTCTCGCGGTTGATCGGCGCGCCTCCCGGCTATGTCGGCTTCGACCAGGGCGGTCTGCTTACCGACGGGGTCGACCAGCATCCGCACTGCGTGCTCTTGCTGGATGAAGTCGAGAAGGCGCATCCGGACCTGTTCAACATCCTGTTGCAGGTCATGGACCACGGCAAGCTGACCGACCACAACGGCAAGCAGATCGACTTCCGCAATGTCATCCTTATCATGACCACCAATGCGGGCGCATCCGATGCGCAGCGCGCGGCGATCGGTTTCGGATCGACCAAGCGCGAAGGCGACGATGTCGAGGCCATCAACCGGTTGTTCACGCCGGAGTTCCGCAACCGTCTCGATGCGATCATCCCGTTCGGCTCGCTGCCGGTGCCGGTCATCCATCAGGTGGTGCAGAAGTTCGTCATGCAGCTCGAGGCCCAGCTCTCCGAGCGGGGCGTCACCTTCGACCTGTCGTCCGACGCGATCGCCTGGCTGGCCGACAAGGGCTATGATGAGCGCATGGGTGCGCGGCCGCTCGGCCGGGTCATCCAGGAGCACATCAAGAAGCCGTTGGCCGACGAGGTGCTGTTCGGCAAGCTCAAGAAGGGCGGCACGGTGCGCGTCACCGTCGAGAAGAAGGAAACCGGCGAAACCGGCCTGAAGCTCGAATCACTGGCCGACGAAGCCCCGGTGCAGCCGAAGCAGGAGCCGGAAGAGGCGCCGAAAGCCCGCAAGGCGGTGGCCAAGAAGCCCGTCGCCAAGAAGGCGGTGGCGCAGAAGCCTCAGCCCAAGGGCAAGGACGAGCCTGAGCCCAAGGGCAAGGATGGCGGCAAGCGCAGCCTGGTGCCGCAACTGCCGCGCAAGAGCTAAAAAGTTCACCTATGAAAAAAGGGCCCGGTGACGGGCCCTTTTTTCATTGGCTGGCCGGTTTGCCCACACAGCGCCCCTGCTTTTCAGGTCAGATGTTGTTAGGTCAGGCGGCGACGCCCTCGGGTGCAAACTTGCCCAGGAAGTACCCGCACGCCTTCCAGATGGCGATCGAAATCAGAACGCTCGCATAGCCATCCACGGCATAATGCCAGCCAAGGACGACCGAGCCGACCATGATGATTGCGGCGAATGCCCACATCAAAAGGCCGGCCAACCGTGAGCGGCGTGTTGCATAAAGCGCGAAAAGCACCGCCATCGCCACATGCATGGACGGGAAGGCGGATATGCCGAGACTGCCTGGCGTCGCCCCTATATAGCCGCTCCACACAATGTCCTGCGTGCTGAGCGCCCAGATCGGATAGATGCGATCGGCGGCGGCGAGTGCTTGCATCAGGGAATGATAGTCGCTGCCCAGCCCCAGTCGCTCGTAAAAGCACGGCCCTGCCGAAGACAGGCCCATCGCCAGGAAAAAACCCGCCAGTATCCACACGAGCATGAAGCTCATCAGGAACTGGTGACGCAGCTTCGTGTCCCTGCGCGTGATGCAAGCGATGAAGACCGAGGCGATAAGGACGACGAACCAGGAATTGTAAGCCAGGTTGAACGATCTTACGGCGAGCGGCGACTGGACGATAAACCATAGCCATTCATGGGGCGCTCGGCCGAAATGCAGCACCCGGTCGGCCTGCGCCAATGCGTGATCCCATGCGAATGGCGAAAGGATCGCGACCGCCCCTTTCAACACGCCGAAAGCGGATATGAGCGCAATGCTCGCCGCCAGACCATTCAGGCTGTTGGCGTTGCGCTCGGCGTCGCCGAAGACGCCGCCGATCGATCGCAGAAAAGTGCCGAGCGGTTCAGGATCCCGCTTGATGAGCGCAAGGTGAAAAAAGCTGCCGAGTGCGAAGGCGCAGCCACCGATCCAGAAAGCGAAAAGAAGGTATTGGGCATAGTCTTCCAGCACGCCGAAATCCGGCATGTTTCCGGTGCGCAGGCCGACCGCGGCTGCCAAAAGCACGGCAGCGATGGCCATCGCGTGCAGCAGGCGGTGTCGCCGGTACGCGTCCGCCAAGGTGCGCAGAAAGGCCCGCCCGGCAGCTGCTTTTACCAACGGCTCTGATGTCGCAACCGAATGTTCCACGATTTTTAAAACCCAAACGCATCCTGGTACGGCACTTTATCACGGGGTGGTTTGATATTTTCCTAACCGACGTGGTGGATTGTGGCTGAGCGCATCGCCCTGAGGCGCGCGCCACCTCAACCGTTCAGCGCTGCTCGGATCTTCGCCGCGTTCTCCGTCAGCACTTCGGGCTTCTCCATCTGCCCCGTATGCGGCTTGAGCGCGATGCCTTCGAACCGCGGGACGACATGGACATGTAGGTGGTAGACGGTCTGGCCGGACGCCGGTTCGTTGAACTGCAGGATGGTGACCCCGTCAGCGCCGAAAGCCTTTTTGACCGCCAGCGCGACCGTCTGGACCGTGGTGAACAGCCGGCCGAGCGTCGCCGGATCGGCATCGAGCAGATTGCGCGACGGTGCTTTGGGCACCACCAGCGTGTGACCGGGGCCTTGCGGCATCACATCCATGAAGGCGACCACGGCATCATCCTCGTAGACGCGGTGCGACGGGATTTCGCCGCGCAGGATCTTCGCGAAGATATTGCTGGGGTCGTAAGCCTCGGTCATGGCGGCGCTCCGGGAGTATGCTCCCGGTGTAGCGAAGCTGTCCCGGACCGGCAAGATGGTCCGGCGATATCGACAGGCGAGGGCAGGGCGGATCGCTATTCCTCAAGATCCTTGCGGAACGGCGTATGCTCTTCCAGAATTTCGCCCATCCGCTCGACCTCGCGCCGCTCACGCCGGAGATAATCGGCCACAGCATTGCGCAGGCCGGGATGTGCGATGTAGTGCGCCGAATGCATGGTCACGGGACGATAGCCGCGCGCCAGCTTGTGCTCACCCTGCGCGCCGGCCTCGACCACCTTCAGCTTACGCTCGATGGCGAAGTCGATGGCCTGATGGTAGCAAACTTCGAAATGCAGGAACGGGTGGTCCTCGATGCAGCCCCAATTGCGGCCGTAGAGCGCATCGGAGCCGATGAAGTTGATGGCGCCGGCGACATAGCGGCCATTGCGCTTGGCCATTACCAACAGGATATCCTGGGACATGCGCTCGCCGATCAGCGAGAAGAACTTGCGGTTGAGATAAGGCCGGCCCCATTTGCGGCTGCCGGTGTCCATATAGAAGGCGAAGAAATCGTCCCAGGCCCTTTCGGTCAGGTCCTTGCCGGTCAGCCGGTCGATCGAGATATCGTTGGCGAGCGCCTCGCGCCGCTCCTTCTTCATCGCCTTGCGCTTGCGCGATGCCAGCGTAGCGAGGAAATCGTCATAGGTCGAAAAGCCTTCGTTGAAGAAGTGGAACTGCTGGTCGGTGCGGTGCAGGAAGCCGGCTGCTTCCAGCGTTGCAACGTCGCTTTCACTGGCGAAGGTGACATGCGCGGAGGACACGCCGAGCTTTTCCGTCACCGCCTTCAGGCCCGCTGCGAGACCGGCCTTCACAATGGCGCTGTCCTCGCCCTTGCTGACCAGCAGGCGAGGGCCGGTGACCGGAGAGAACGGCACGGCGCATTGCAGTTTCGGATAGTAGTTGCCGCCGGCGCGTTCGAACGCATCGGACCAGCCGTGGTCGAAGACATATTCGCCCTGGCTGTGCGATTTGAGATAGCAGGGCACGGCGCCCAGCAATCTGCCTTGGGCATTTTCCAGTCTGAGATGATGACCTTGCCAGCCGGTACGCCGCACGGCGCAGCCGGAATCTTCAAGCGCGCTCAGAAAAGCATATGAAACGAGAGGTTTATAGCCATTTTCTGTGTCGCTGCGGGTTGTGCCGGTAAAGCCGTTCCACTCGTCGCAGGTGAAGGCATTGATGCCGGCGGCGACGCGGATGGAAAACTCCGCATTCGCCGTTTGCCCGTCGCCTTCATCACCCTGATCCATGGGGCTTATTTAAGCTCTGTCGGGGCCGCTACAAGTCACGTTTCAGGCACTTCCATCAGGCGACACTGACAGATCGGGTTCGAACCCTTCGAACGTCATCTGGTCGGCGTATTTGAAAGTGAGATCCACCGCCGGCTGGTCATGCACCGTCCAGGTGATGACAGGCATTTTAAGCCTTTCGCGCACGAAGCTGACGAACGGGTTCGGCAGATCGCCCGCGGCATAGGAGGTGAAGGCGAGGTCATGTGCCAGCATGGCAAAATGCGCCTCGATCAACTGATTGTCCCTGCCGTAGGCGGTCAGCCCACCCGGAATGCCAGGCGCATCCCTAGGGAAGTCGCGGACCAGCCAGTGGTCGAACGACATGATCGCCGCCTTGCCCTTGTAGCGCTCCAGCATCTTGCCGACGCTTGCCACCAAGCCCTCGTCGTAACCGGGCACACCCTTCAGTTCGACAATCATCGGCACACGGCCGTCGACCAGGTCGAGCGCTTCTTGCAGTGTCGGCACATGGTCCTTGGTGCCGCCGATCCTGAGCGCCGCCAGTTCCGCTGCCGTGCGCTGCCAGACAAAGCCGTCCTGGCCGGTCAGCCGCTTGAGGTCGCCGTCATGGATGATGACGGGAACGCGGTCGGATGAGAGGTGCACGTCGCATTCGATCGCATAGCCGCGCTCGGCGGCAGCAGCGAAGGCCGACAGCGTGTTTTCCCAGCGCGTCCTGTTCATGTCGTGAAAGCCGCGATGCGCCACCGGCCGGGCGGTCAGCCAGGAAAGGTCGGTCATTGTCTTGGTCCTGCTCATGCGACCTCGAAGACGGCTTCGATTTCCACTGCGGCATTAAGCGGCAGACAGGCGGTGCCGACGGCGGAGCGGGCATGCTTGCCGCGCTCGCCAAGGGCCGCGACCAGGAAATCGGAGGCGCCATTGGCGACCAGATGCTGCTCGACGAAATCCGGCACTGATGCAACAAAGACGGTGATCTTGACCAGCCGCTGGATTTTTTCGAGATCGCCAAGTGCTGCTTTTGCCTGCGCCAAGATGTTGATTGCACAGTACTTTGCGCCTTCCTTGCCGGTTGCCGTGTCGACGTCGCGGCCGAGCAGGCCGCTTGCCTGCAGCTTGCCGTCCTTGAGCGGCAACTGCCCGGCGGTGAACAAAAGATTGCCGGACCTGCAATAGGGCACATAGTTCGCGGCGGGCGCTGCGGCGGCAGGTATCGTCACGCCGAGATCGCTTAGCCGCTTTTCGATTGTTTCACTCATGGTATTTCCCTATTGCTTGGAGACGCCGCGCTGGCCGGGCCGAAATTGCTATTTTTGCCTCGCTTCCGCCACGACTTTTTTTAAGCTGGACCATCTTTACCTGCGGCCTGCCATCAGCTGCGACGATCGGAGCCCCTTATGCGCGCAACGCGCCTTGCCTTCCACGCCGTTCTCGTTCCGGTGCTGTTCTCGATGGCTCCGGCCTTTGCCGTGCCGGCGCTGCAGGCGCATCGCGCCGTCTACGATCTTACCCTCGACAACGCGTCGGACCGCTCGGGCATCACCGGCATTTCCGGCCGCATGGTCTATGAGTTCAACGGCTCGCCCTGCGAGGGCTATACGGTAAAATTCCGTTTCGTCACCCAGATCGCCACCGGCGACAACACCAGGCTGACCGACCAGCAGACGACCACGTTCGAGGACGCCGAAGGCAAGACCTTCTCGTTCGTGACCAAATCCTTCGTCGACCAGAACCTCGACAAGGAGGTCAAGGGCACCGCCACGAAAGAGACCAAGGGCCTCAAGGTCGACATCGACAAGCCCGAGAAGAACAGCCTGGAACTCGCCGCCACTCAGTTCCCGACCCAGCATCTGGTCGAACTGATCGGCAAGGCCGAGAAGGGCGAGAATTTCTACGAAACCAGCCTGTTCGACGGTTCGGAGGATGCCAACAAGGTGATGACCACCACCGTCATCGTCGGCAAGAAGGCCGAGGGCGACAAGGCCGACCCCGAAGCGCCGGCGCTGGCCAGGCTTGCCGGCGACAAATACTGGCCGGTCGACATCGCCTATTTCGACGAGACCGACAAATCGGGCGAAGAGGTGCCGGAATACCGCATCAGCTTCAAGCTGCACGAGAACGGCATCACCCGCGACCTCACAATGGACTATGGCGAGTTCTCGATGACCGGAAAGCTGGTCAACCTGTCGCTGTTCGATCAGACCAAGCCTTGCCCGGTCTCGAAATAGCAACAATGCGGCGCTGGCCACGGCAGGCTTGATGGCAGTTCCCGATGGCGGTCTATGTCGATGCGGCGATCTGGAAATGGGCCGGCCATCGCTGGTGCCACCTGATGGCCGACGATACGGACGAACTGCATCGTTTCGCCGCCGAGCTTGGCGTCAAGCGTTCGTCCTACCAGGGGCCGCCCAGGACATCGGCGCCGCACTATGACATAACCGGCTTCGAGCGCGACCGGGCGGTGCGGCTCGGCGCCATCGAATGCAGCCGCGAGGAGATCGTTGCGATCTTCAGGCGCGTACGGGTACCCAACGGAAAGGGCCGATCGTGACGCTAACGGCATTCCTGGCTTATTGCCTTGCCATCACACTTGCCGCCGCCACGCCGGGACCGGCGATGTTCACGGTGATCACCAACGGCGTGGCACGCGGCTTCCTGCGTGCGTTCGTCGCCGGAATGGGCATTGCCGCCGGTGATGCCGTGCTGGTCACCCTGGCACTGCTCGGGCTGGTGGCGCTGGCCCAGACCTTCGAATGGGTGTTTCTCCTGTTGAAATACGCCGGTGCGGCCTACCTGATTTTCCTCGGCATCAAGATGTGGCGGGCCGCGGCCGCGCAATCGGCCGCGCAAGGAATCCCCCAAACCGGATTGTCGCGGTCGTTCCTGCTTGGCGCCTCCGTGGCGCTCGGCAACCCGAAGGCGATCCTGTTCCACGCCTCGATCATGCCGCTGATCCTCAACCTCGACACCATGACGTTTGCCGACGGCCTGCTGGTGGTGGCAGTCGTCGTCGGCGCCAATATTCTCACCATGGGCATCTACGCCGCGCTGGCGGGCAGGGCATCCGGCTGGCTCAGGACGCCCGAACGCATGCGGCTGATTAACCGGTTCGCCGGCAGCGCCATGATCGGCACCGGAGCGCTGATTGCCGCACGCTGAGCGATGAAGCACCTCACCGCTTGCGTTTGCAGCGCTTCCCCTCTATATGCGCGCTCATTCCACACACGGACTTTGGTGTCTGCCCGGGAGAAATCCGGCTGAAACCTCCGGTGGCGTTCGAGGACAAAGTCCAAAAATGCCTGTGTCCGTGGAGGCTAACCGGAAAAGGAACTAAGAATGGCACTGCCTGATTTCAGCATGCGCCAGCTTTTGGAAGCTGGCATTCACTTCGGCCACCAGACCCACCGCTGGAACCCGAAGATGGCGCCTTACATCTACGGCGCCCGCAACAACATCCACATCATCGACCTGTCGCAGACGGTGCCTTTGCTGCACCAGGCTCTGAAGCAGGTTTCCGACACCGTTGCCAAGGGCGGTCGCGTGCTGTTCGTCGGCACCAAGCGCCAGGCTTCGGATATCGTCGCCGACGCGGCGCAGCGTTCGGCCCAGTATTATGTCAATTCGCGTTGGCTCGGCGGCATGCTGACCAACTGGAAGACGATCTCGAATTCGATCCAGCGCCTGCGCAAGCTCGACGAGATGCTGGCCGGTGAGGCCCAGGGCCTGACCAAGAAGGAACGCCTGAACCTCGACCGCGAGCGCGAGAAGCTCGACAAGGCGCTCGGCGGTATCAAGGACATGGGCTCGACGCCCGACCTGATGTTCGTCATCGACACCAACAAGGAAGCGATCGCCATTCTCGAGGCCAAGCGCCTCGGCATTCCGGTCGTTGCCATCATCGATTCGAACTGCGATCCGGACAAGATCGACTTCCCGATCCCCGGTAATGACGACGCGGCGCGCGCCATCCAGCTCTATTGCGACCTGATCGCCAAGGCTGCCATCGACGGCATCGCCCGCCAGCAGGGCGCGCTCGGCGTCGACATCGGCGCCTCGGTCGAAGCTCCGGTCGAACCGGCGCTTGATCCGGCTCCGGCCCCGGCTGCGGACGCTCCGGAAGCTTGACAATCGAAGGCCGGTTGCGGCCTTCATCATTCTCATATTTGGCACGCTAGACGGACGCATCACCGAGTACCGGTGGTGCGTCGGTGCATTTAAAACAAAGAGGCGACAATGAGCATTTCGGCTGCACAGGTCAAAGAACTCCGCGACTTGACCGGCGCGGGCATGATGGACTGCAAGGCGGCGTTGACCGAGACCAACGGCAACATCGAAGAGGCCGTCGACTGGCTGCGCAAGAAGGGCATTTCCAAGGCCGACAAGAAGGCTGGCCGTACTGCCGCCGAAGGCCTGATCGGCGTCGACTCCGGCGTCCGCGAGGCCGCCATCGTCGAGGTTAACTCCGAGACCGATTTCGTGGCCCGCAACGAGCAGTTCCAGGAGATCGTTCGCAATGTCGCCAAGGTCGCGCTTGCTTATGGCACGACGGAGGCTGTCTCTGCCGCAAAGTATCCGGGTTCGGACAAGTCGGTCACTGACACCATCAAGGACGCCGTTGGCACCATTGGCGAGAACATGAGCTTCCGCCGTTCGGCCAAGCTCACCGTCCCGCACGGTGCTGTCGCAACCTACGTCCACAATGCGGTTGCCGATGGTCTTGGCAAGCTCGGCGTTCTGGTCGCGATCGAGACGACGGGCAATGAGCATGCCGCCAACGCCTTTAGCCGCCAGGTCGCCATGCATGTCGCCGCCACCAACCCGCTGGCGTTGACCGCCGAGCAGATCGATCCGGCAGCGGTCGAGCGCGAGAAGGCGATCTTCGCCGACCAGGCGCGCCAGTCCGGCAAGCCGGAAGCGATCATCGAAAAGATGGTCGAAGGCCGCCTGCGCAAGTTCTACGAGGAAGTCGTGCTCCTCAAGCAGGCCTTCGTGCTCAATCCCGACATCACTGTCGAGCAGGCGCTGAAGGATGCCGAGAAGGACATCGGCGCTCCGGCCAAGATCTCCGCCTATCTGCGCTTTGCGCTGGGCGAAGGCATCGAAAAGGAAGAGACCGATTTCGCGGCGGAAGTCGCGGCGGCGGTGAAGAAGTAGTTTTAAAAATAGCCCCGAAAAGGGCTTCTCAGCTCAGGCAACTCGGCCGGGTGTCCGCAAGGATGCTCGGCCGATTTCTTGTGCGGTGTCGATGAAGGCCCTGAGCTTTGGCGCCGTCGACGCCCTGCGCGGGAAGTAAAGGAAGAGGCCGGGCTCCTCGATCGCCGTTTGCGGCAGGATCTGAACGAGGCGGCCGGCGGCCAATTCCGCGCGCACCAGCGGCTCGAACACATAGGTCAGCCCGACGCCGGCAAGCGCAAGGTCGATCGCGGCCAGCGAATCGGTGACGATGACCGTACCCTTCGTCTCGGCCACCACATCCTTGCCGTCCTCGGTCAGGTCCCAGCGATAGAGTGCGCCGGAGCGCACAAGCCGGTAGCCGATGCAATTGTGGTCCGAAAGATCCGCCACACCGCGCGGACGGCCATGCCGGCCGACATAGGCGGGGGAGGCGACGATCACGGCGTTGAATGGCGGCGTCAGCCGGACCGTGACCATGTCCTGTGCGATCATCTCGCCCAGCCGGATGCCGGCATCAAAACCCTCGCCGACAATGTCCACCAGCCCCTGGTCGGTGAGCAATTCGATGGTCACATCAGGATAGCGTTCAGCCATCGCGGCGGCCACGGGAGTGACGGCAAGTGGAACGGCGATGTTGGGAACGTTCAACCTGAGCAAGCCGGAGGGCCGGCCCTTGATGGCTCGGATGCGGTCCATCCGGTCGGCGATATCCTGGAGGGCAGGGGCTGCCGTGTCCACCAGCGCCTTGCCGGCTTCCGTCAGCGAGACGCTGCGCGTGGTGCGCGCAAACAGCGGCTGGCCGATCCGCTCCTCCACGAAGCGCACCGCATGGCTGACGGCGGATGGGGACATGCCCAGTTCGGCCGCGGCAAGCGCAAAGCCGCCGCGTCGGGCAACGGCGACGATGACAGGCAAATGACTGAGCAGATCCCGGTCCATTCATGCATGATATCGCATAGTCCTTGCGAACACTTCAATCTTCTCGATGCCGACAGGCTGACCCATATTGCGATCACCGATGCACAAAGGAGAAGAAAGATGGATGCCTTGAAACACGCTACCTTCGCCGCAGGCCTTGCCCTAGCGCCGGTCGATGCCGGCGGCGCCGAGCCGTCCGGTTGGCGCGCGCTCGCCGACGAACGCGCCGTCATCCGCATCGCCGACGCGATCGACCGTGCCGTCGATGCGCAGGACTGGAAGCTTGCCCGCTCCTATTTCGCCGACCGTGTCACCGTCGACTTCAGCAGCCTGTCAGGACAGCCTGCCGCCACCATCCCCTCCGACAATCTGATCGGTACCTGGGCCGGCAACCTCAGGGGCAGCAAGACCAGCCTGCATCTGCGCACCAATCACCAGGTGATCTTTGAGGCGGACGCGGCGACCGTCTCTTCGAACGGCTATGCCTGGAACCGGATGGAAGGCAATGGCGACCCGCTGTGGGAAGTCTGGGGCACCTACCAGCACCATCTGGTTCGCTCCGGGACCGGCTGGAAAGTCGACGGCTTCGTTTTCCGCGCCACGCATGAGCGCGGCAATCCCTGGGTCAAGATGACGCCTGGCCAGTGAGCCGGCGTCAAGAAATCAGGATAGGAAAAACACCATGACCATGAGCTATTACACACTGGGCAACAGCGGCCTGCGCGTCAGCCGGCTGGCACTGGGCACCATGACCTTTGGCACCGAATGGGGCTGGGGCGCGGACAGGGAAACCGCGCGCGCCCCGACGCCTATGTCGAGGCCGGCGGCAATTTCTTCGACACCGCCGACCTCTACACCGGCGGCACAGCCGAAACCTGGCTCGGCGAATTCATCGCCGAGCGAGGCTTGCGCGACAGAGCGGTGATCGCCACGAAATTCACCTTCAACGCGGAGCCCGGCAATCCGAACGCCGGTGGCAATGGCCGCAAGAACATCTTGCGCGCCGTGGACGCCTCGCTGAAGCGGTTGGGCACTGACTATATCGACCTCTACCTCCTCCATGTCTGGGACGGGCTGACGCCGGCCGAGGAGGTCATGCGCACGATGGATGATCTCGTGCGTGCGGGCAAGATTCGCCATGTCGGCCTGTCCGATGTGCCGGCCTGGTATGCTGCCCGCGCGCAGACGATCGCCGAGTGGCGCGGCTACGAGCCGGTGTCGGCCCTGCAGCTTGAATATTCGCTGGCGGAGCGTTCGATCGAAAATGAGTTCGTGCCCTTCGGCACCCGCCATGGCGCAGGAATCATGGTGTGGAGCCCGCTGGCCAGCGGGCTGCTCAGCGGCAAGTACCGGCCGACGCAGGAAGGCCATGCCGGCCGGCTCGACGGCTTTCGCAACACCACTCATCCGGGGTTCCAGAAGTTCACCGAGCGCAACTGGGCGATCGTGGCGGAGCTCGAAAAAGTTGCCGCCGAACTCGGACGCAGCATGGCGCAGGTCGCGCTCAACTGGGTGGCAACGCAACCGGGCATCGCCACCGTGATTCTTGGCGCCACCAAGCTGGCGCAGTTGCAGGACAATCTGGCGGCGTTGGATTTCACTTTACCCGCCGAGCTTCGCGCGCGGCTGGATACGGTCAGCAAGACACCGCCGCCATTCCCGTACGCCTATTTCGGTTCCGACATACAAGCCCGGGTTACCGGCGGCGCCGTGACCGGCGACAAGCCGTTGGGTTATGCGCCGCCGCTGCTGGTCGAGGGCGACGCCGTCAGCATCACCAGCAACTGACGGGCCGCGACCGCAAGGCGGAATTGGGCGAGGGGCGCCGCGGGGCATAGCGGCGCCCGTGGGGTTTAGGGACTCCGCCTCGCGCCCGCGGCCGCCCCCGCGCGAGGGCGGGCTGCCCCCGCTGCCCCACCCCACAAATACGAGGGGCCGCTGGCGGCAAAG